>JBJTPA010000230.1:0-3961 GCA_046074885.1 Planctomycetaceae bacterium | reverse complement strand
CTGGATCGCGGGCTCGATGTTGACGATCCGCCCCTTGTAGATGTTGCCCACGAGGTTGTCCTGGCTCGTCCGCTCCACGTAGAGCTCCTCCAGCACCCCGTCCTCGATGATCGCGATCCGGCACTCCTCCGGCTGCGACACGTTGATCAGCATTTCCTGTTTCATGGATGTCCCTTCGTCTCTGCGCCGCGGCCGGCGTCGCCCGCGGCGCCGATCCCGGCGAGCCGGCGCTGGAACTGGTCGCGCAGGTAGGCTTTCACCTCCCGCGCGCCGTCCATCGCCAGCGCCTTCTCGGCGACCAGGCGGCATTCGGCGACCGAAACGCTTCGGATCACCTGCTTGACCTCCGGGATGGCGCTCGCCGGCACGCTCAGGTGCCGCAGCCCCAGCCCCAGAAGCAGCTGCGTGTACATCACGCTGCCGCTCATCTGACCGCACACATTGGCCGGAACGCCGGCCGCGTTCGCCACGTCGAGCGAGCTGCGCAGGAGCCGCAGCACCGCCGGATCGCAGGCGTTGTACAGGTCCGCCACCTCCTTGTTGCCCCGATCGACCGCCAGCGTGTACTGGATCAGGTCGTTCGTGCCGATGGACACGAAGTCCACCTCCTTCACGAGCGCGTCGAGCATGACCACGGCGGCGGGCGTTTCGACCATCATCCCGACCGGCATGCGCGGATTGAACGCGATGCCGTGCTCGGCGAGGTCCTCCATCACGTCGGCGAGCACCATCCGGGCCTGCCGCAGCTCGATGATCGTGGAGATGAGCGGGAACATCACCCGCACGTCGCCGAGGGCGCTCGCACGGAGGATTGCGCGCAACTGCGTGCGGAACACCGGCAGCTGCCGCAGCGAGAGCCGGATGCTCCGCAGGCCGAGGCAGGGGTTGCGGTCCTCCTCGGGCCGGCTCTCCACGGCCATCTTGTCGGCGCCGAGGTCGAGCGTGCGGATCACGACGGGCTTGCCGTCCATGGCCTTCACCACCGCGGCGTAGGCGGCGAAGTGGTCCTCCTCGGTCGGCTCCGTGCGGCTCGTGAGGTAGAGGAACTCGGTGCGGTAGAGCCCGATGCCGTCGCACCCGCGGGCGATGCAGTGGTCGGCCTCGTCGGGAAACTCGATGTTGCCCAGGATCTGCACGCGGACGCCGTCGGTCGTCTCGGCGGGCAGGTCGCGAATCAGGTCGAGCTCGGCGGCGGCGGTGCGGGCGGCCTCGAGCTCCTCCCGGTACTGGGCGATCGTCTCCTCGTCGGGCTGGAGGATGATGAGCCCCTGGTTGCCGTCGAGGATCACCGGCTCGCCCCCCGACACGTCGGCCAGGAAGGGGCCGACGCCGACCACGGCCGGGATCTCCAGGCCCGCCGCCACGATTGCCGTGTGGCTGCCCGGGCCGCCGAGCTCCGTGGCGAAGCCCTTCACGAACCGGCGGTCGAGGTTGGCCGTCTCGCTGGGCGTCAGGTTGTGGGCCAGGATCACCACCGGCTGCGAGATCGCCGCCAGCGTCTCCCGCCGCTGCCCGAGCAGGCTGCGGAGCAGGCTCTTCTCGATGTCGTAGATGTCGTGCGCCCGCTGGGCGATGTGGTTATCGAGGTTCTGGAACGCCTTGGCGTAGCGGCGGAGCGTGCGGCTCACGGCGTACTCCGGCCACCAGTTGCGGTCGCGGACGGCGCTCGAGAGCTCCCGCTGCAGGCGCTCGTCATGGAGCATCGCCAGGTGGGCGTCGAAGATGGCCGCGTACTGGCCGCCGAGCTCGGCGCGGATGGCGTCGCGGTTCCGCTCCATCTCGCGGGTCGTCTCCGCGATCGCCGCCTGGAGCCGGGCGAGCTCGGTGTCCACCGCGCTCCGCTCCACGAAGCGGCGCGGGATCCGGAAGCCCTCGGTGTCGAGGACGAGCGCCTCGCCGATCGTGACGCCGGGCGAGACGGCGAAGCCCTGGAGTTTCAGCATCGGGCGCAGTCCGCCCGCCGGCGGCTGCCGCCGCGGGGAGATCGCGTCGCGCAACCGCCGGCCGCCGGGGGCGGCGGACGGGGCAGGGCGGCGATCGGATCCCGGCGGGGGCGCCTGGCGGAGAGTTGCGGCTCCTGTGGTTCGGTGTGGTCCGTGGTCTGCGACCGGTCGCGGGGGCCGGGGCGGCCCTCGCGGCGCCGGTCAGGTATCGCGTTCGTTCTCGTGTTCGTTGAATTTCCGCTCGAAAAGGCGGCCGATCGCCTCGAGCGCCTCGCGGGCGTCGGGGCCCGTCGCCTCCACGACCAGCCGCGTGCCCGCCTCGGCGGCGAGCGTGAGCATCTCGAGGATGCTCTTGCCGTCCACCCGCTGGGCGTCGGCCACCAGCTCGATCCGCGACCGCCACTTTCGGGCCTCGCGGGTGAGCAGGTCGGCGGGCCGCGCGTGCAGCCCCTGCGCGTTGGCCACGACCACCTCCCGGGTGAGCGTGTCCGCGGCGAGGTCCGCCGATCCGGGCGTCTCGCGGCCGTCGTCGTGCACCGCCGCGCCGCTCACGAGGTCACCCCCTGCGCGTCCGCCTCTTCGAGGAGCTGCTGGATCTCCACGGGGCCCTTCGCCGACTTGAGCGTGCGGCAGAAGGCGTCGTCGCGGAGCTGGCGCGAGATGTTCTCGAGCGCCCGCAGGTGGTCGCCCGGCCGGTCCGGCGGCGACACGAGCAGGGACAGGCGGTGCACGGGCTCCCCGTCGAGGCTCTCGAACTCGATGCCCGCCGGGCTCACGGCAACCGTGCCCACGAGCCGGTCCACGCTCGGGTGCTTCGTGTGGGGCACGGCCACGCCCCTGCCGATGCCGGTGCTGCCGAGGTCCTCGCGCTTCATGATCGCCTTGACGATGCCCTCCTGCTCGCCGGCGGTGATCCGCCCGGCATCGACCAGGGCCTGCACCATCTCGCGGATCACGCCCTCCTTGGAGGCCGCGGCGACGTGGGCGCGGATGGCGTCGGGGGCGACGAAATCGGAGAACTTCATGCGTGGTGTCGTCTCGGGGTGTGGGCTCGGGGCGTCAGGAGCGGCGGGTGTTCTGCACGTGCTTGTGGTCCCGCACCTTCTCCTTGTGCTTGCGGAGCTGCTGCTCCATCTTCTGCACGGCGCCGTCCACGCCCCGCCAGAGGATGGCCGCGTGGTCGTGGCTGACGAGGTCGTGGAACCGCTCGGCCTTCGCCACGATCTCCACGCCCGGCAGGGCGGCGTTTTCGAGATCCACCGTCACGTTGAGGGCGGTGAGACGGTTGAAATACCGCTTCAGACGCGACACCTTGGCCGCGATCTTCGACTGGGAGGCGGGACTCAGGCGGCCGTGCCGCGCCGAAACGTTGATCTGCACCCTGGCGTGCCCTGGGAGGACGTGGTCCGAATTCGGGAACCGCGGCACGTCCATTCGCGCCGCAGACTGTCGAGCATATCACCCCCCTCGCCCCGCGGACAATTCTCGGGCGCATCCCTCGCGGATGGTGCGGATCCCGGGGCCACGCGGGGCCGCGATCAGCCCCCGACATCCGCCGCCGGCGTGTCCCGCGAGCGCCGGATCTCTCCGCGCTCGAGCAAGCCCCGCCACCAGTTCACGCCCGCGCGCCGGGCCTCCGCGGACGCATCGGCGCGATAGCGGGCCTCGTCGGCGGGCCGCGGCCGCACGATCGCCACGAGGTTGGCGAACGCCCACCGCCGCACGGCGAGGTGCGGTGATTCGAGCGCCGCGACGAGCGCGGCGTCGCCTCCCGTCGCGAGCTCGTCGTCGCCGCACCCGCGGGCCAGGGCCACGAGCTCGTCGGCGCTCCCGGGCGGGGCGTGCGCGGCCAGTGCCTCGCGCAGCTTCGCGGCGGAGTTCGCGCCGCGGGCCCACGCCACGGGCACGGCCGCCGCTGCCAGGTCTCGCCACTGCCGTTCGTAGAGCATACGGCGCGGGTCCTCGGTGCAGAGCTGCTCGACGAGCGGTTGATAGTCGCCGAGCAGGGCGAGCGTGGC
>JBJTPA010000229.1:0-16617 GCA_046074885.1 Planctomycetaceae bacterium | reverse complement strand
GGTCTCGAAGCGGATGGGCACGCCGCCGAACGAGCCGATGAGCAGGAACCGGTCCCACGACGAGACGTGGCCGTCGCAATCCACGAGGAAGCGGTGCAGGTTGAGGGCGTCGAGGGGATGGCGGCGGCCCGCGAGGCCGTCGGCGGCGAGCCGGGCGACGAAGGCCGCGTCGCGATGCCGGGTCCGCGACAGCCGGCAGTCGGCCCGCGGCAGCGCGCGGGCGAGGCGGCACAGCGCGACCCGCACGTTGGCCTCGTAGTCGTCGGCGCCGGTGGCCGAGCCGCGGAAGTAGAGCGTGTCGGTCTTCCACCCCCAGGGCAGCGGCGGCGTGAGCCAGGGGCGGGGGCGGAGCAGGTAGGGATTCGGCACGAGGGCGACCGTGGAGCCGACCGGCCGCGCGAATGCGTGGACGTGGAGGGGCGTGCCGGGGTGGACGCCGTCGTTGAGGTCGAGAGGGAAGTCGTGGACGCGGAGATCCGGTCGGCTGCGGGCGACGTCGCGGACGGCGGCGGCGACGATCCGCCAGCGGGCCGTCCAGCGCCGGAGGGCATCGTCCGTCGCGAACGAGATCAGCACGCGGTCGCCGTGCCGCGCACGGTCGAACGTCCACCACGAGGCGTCGGGCCCCCAGGCGTCGGCGTCGCGGCCGCCCACCCGCACCGCCACCGGCGCGTGGCCGAGCGAGCGGACGAGCTTCCGCGGGTGCAGCGCCCAGTAGGCCGCGGCGTGCGGGTGGAGCCGCGACACCGGCGTGAAGCGCGCCTCGGGCCCGGCGGCATCCATGCGATGGTCTCCGTGGCGGTCAGCCGACGAGCAGCAGGAAGAGTTCCTTCGGCCCGTGGGCCCCGAGCACGAGGATCCGCTCGATGTCGCCGGTGCGGCTCGGTCCCGTGATGAACGAGAGCATGCTCGGCAGCCGCCCGGCGTGCCGCACGCGGACGAGTGCGAAGGCGTCGCCGAGCGTGCCCACCACCTGGTCGGGCGTGGCGACCACCACGTGGACGTGGGGCAGGATCGAGAGCGCGCGGCCGCCGCAGGTGGCGCTCGACACGAGGATCGATCCCGTCTGGGCGACGAGGGCCTCGCAGGACGTGACGCCGGCGTCGCAGGCGGCGAGTGCGTGCTTGTCGAACGCAGAATCCCCGTCAATGGCGCACGCTGTCGCGCCGAGTCCCGCGCACGCCGCATCGACGAGCGGATGGCCGTGCCGGGCGACCCGCGTCCAGCCGCGGTCGCGGGCGAGGGCCGCGAGCCACGCAGCCGCGGCGGCGGCGTCGGGCACCCGCGCGACCACGGCGCGGAGCTTTTCCAGGTTCTCCGCCAGGATCCGCAGCCGCTCCGCGGGCGTGTCGCCGCCGTCGGGCAGCCACGGCCGGGCCGCCTCGGCGGGCAGCACCGCGAGGGCAGGATGTGTCGCGGCCTGCGTTCCGTGACCGGCGGCATGCGGTGGCGGCGCGGGGAGCGTGAGCGCCTCGCGGACGCGGGCGAGGATCACGTCGCGGGCCGAATCGGTCGCGGCGGGACGGTTCATCGCCTGGCACTCCACTCCGCGCGAAAACTCCGCCGCGGCGCCGGCGGCAGGTCGCGGGTGGCGAGCCACGCCGAGAGCAGCGGCGGCTTGAGCCGCTTCGCCAGGCCGAGCGTCCGCCGGAACAGCCCGCCCCCCAGCGCGAACAGCCGGGGCCGCCGGGCGACGGCCACGAACAGCCGGTGGCCGAGCCGCTCGAGCCGCGAGGGCGCCGTGCGGGCGGCGTTGCGGCGGTTGTGGAGCAGGTGGTGGTGGATGTCGATCCGCACCGGGCAGGCGTCGGTGCAGGCACCGCACAGCGAGCTCGCGGCCGACAGATGGCTCCACTCGGGCAGGCCCCGCAGGTGTGGCGTGATCACCGACCCGATCGGCCCCTGGTAGGTGGTGCCGTAGGTGAAGCCGCCGACGTTCTTGAAGATCGGGCAGACGTTGAGGCACGCGCCGCAGCGGATGCAGTGGAGGCTGTCGCGCTGCTCGGGGTCGGCGAGGATCGCGGTCCGCCGGTTGTCGAGGAGCACGAGGTGCATCTCGTCGGGGCCGTCGCACTCGCCCGGCTTCCGCGGCCCCGCGTAGAGCGTGTTGTAGCAGGTCATGGGCTGGCCGGCCCCGGCCGTGGCGAGCATCGGCAGGAGCACGGCGAGGTCGTCGAGTCGCTCGACCACCTTCTCGATCCCCGCGATCGCGACGTGGATCCGCGGCAGCGCCGCGGTGAGCCGGGCGTTGCCCTCGTTCTCGGTGATCGAGATCTGCCCGGTCTCGGCGACGAGGAAGTTGGCGCCCGTGATCCCCACGTCGGCGGCGAGGTAGAGGCCGCGCATGTGCCGACGCGCGATCATCGTCAACTCCTCGGGGCTGTCGGTCGGCGGCGTGCCGAGGTGCTTCCCGAACAGGTCGCTGATCTCGCCACGGCGGACGTGCATGCAGGGAAAGACGAAGTGATACGGCGGCTCGCCGCGCAACTGTTGGATGAACTCGCCGAGGTCGCTCTCCACCACGCCGTAGCACGCCGCCTCCAGGGCCTGGTTGAGGTGGATCTCCTCGCTCGTCATGCACTTGCTCTTGACGATCGCGCGGACGCCGGCGCCCTCGAGCAGGCCGAGGACGAGCGTGCGGGCCTCCTCGGCGTCGCGGGCCCAGTGGACCTTCCCGCCGTTGGCCTCGAAGTTCGCCACGAACCGCGGCAGGAGCTCGTCGAGCCGGTTCACCGCCGACCACTTGGCGAGGCTGGCCGCGTCGCGGGCGTGCTCCCAGTCGCGGTAGCGGGCCTTCTGGGCGTCGCGGCTCGTGTAGTAGCCGCCGAGCGCCCGGCGGACGAAGTCGCGGTGACCGGTGTCGCGGACGTGCTCGGCGGCGTCGCGCAGGAATTTTTCCTTCGCGACGCCGGGCTCGGCCGCTCCGCCGCCGGAGGTGTCGGGGGTGGCCGCGGCGGAGGTCATGCCTCGACCCCCGCGAGCACCTCGGCGAGGTGGATCGTCCGCGGCGACTTGCCGTTGCGCGACAGCCAGCCGTCGAGCTGCAGCTGGCACGACGGGTCGCTCGACACGATGTAGTCGCACCCGGTGCGGACGAGCGAGCCCCCCTTCACCTCGGCCATGGCTGTCGAGATCATCGGGAACTTCACGCTGAAGAGCCCGCCGAAGCCGCAGCAGCTCTCGGGCTCGTCGCATTCGACGAGCTCGAGATCCTTGACCGCCCGCAGCAGCTGCCGGGGTTCGTCGCGGACCCGCAACTCACGGAGGCCGTGGCAGCCGTCGTGGTAGGTGACCCGGTGGGGGAAACGCGCCCCGACGTCGGTGACCCCGAGCTTTTTCACGAGGAACTCACCGAACTCGAACGTGCGGGCCGCGAGGTCGAGGGCGGCGATTTCGTGGTCGGTGCCGGCGAGGAGTTGCGGGTAAAAGACCCGGAGCATCGCCACGCAGGAGCCGCTCGGCCCCACGACCGCCTCGGCCCCGGCGAACACGGCCACGGTGCGGATGGCGATCTCGCGCGCCTCGTCCCAGTACCCGGCATTGAAGCTCGGCTGCCCGCAGCAGGTCTGCGCCGCGCGGAATTCGCAGGTGTGCCCGAGCCGCTCGAGCACCGTCGCCACGGCCAGCCCCACGCGGGGCGCCATCTGGTCCACGAAGCAGGGGATGAAGAGGTCGATCCTCATGCCGAGAGTGTAGCCCCGTGCGGATGGGCGGCCCGCGGTCCCCGCGCTGGCGCTTGGGGCTTCCTGGCGGGAAACCCCACAGCCCGAGCCCGTTCCTCCCTTTCCCCCAAGGACTGGGAGGCGGGCGTGAGGGGCGGCCGGTGCCCTGAGAGCCGGCCTGTGCTGGCCATCGCAGCCAGGATGGCGTAGCGCAGACAGCACGGAGTGAGCGAAGGCCTGGAGGGCCGCAGCGAACGTCCGGCGACGGGGCCCGGCCGCCCCTCACGCCCGCCGGCCGAGCGCGCGCACCAGCGCCGCCCCCATGTCCGCCGGACTCTCCGCGATCTCGATCCCGGCGTCCTTGAGCGCCGCGAGCTTCGCGTCGGCCGTCCCCTTGCCGCCGGAGATGATGGCGCCGGCGTGCCCCATCCGCTTGCCCGGCGGTGCCGTGCGGCCGGCGATGAACGCGGCCACGGGCTTCGTCACGCGGTGCTTCACGTACTCCGCCGCCTCCTCCTCGGCACTCCCGCCGATCTCGCCCATCATGAGGATCGCGTGGGTGTCGGGGTCGGCCTCGAACAGCGCGAGGATGTCGATGAAGGAGGAGCCCACGAGCGGGTCGCCGCCGAGTCCCACGCAGGTGCTCTGGCCGTGGCCGAGCTGCGTGAGCTGCCAGACGGCCTCGTACGTGAGCGTGCCCGAGCGGCTCATCACTCCGACGTGGCCGGGCGTGTGGATGTAGCCCGGCATGATGCCGATCTTGCACTCGGCGGGCGTGATCACGCCGGGGCAGTTGGGGCCGATCAGGCGGGATCCGGAGTCGCGGACGACCGGCATGACGCGGGCCATGTCCATCACCGGGATCCCCTCGGTGATCGCGATCACGAGCTCGATGCCCGCGCCGACCGCCTCGAGGATTGCGTCGGCCGCGAAGGCCGGCGGCACGAAGATCATCGTGGCGTTCGCGCCGGTCGCGTCGCGGGCCTCGGCGACGGTGTCGAAGACGGGCAGGCCGGCGACCGTCTCGCCCCCCTTGCCGGGCGTCACGCCGCCCACCATCCGCGTGCCGTAGTCGAGGCAGCCCCGGGTGTGGAACTCGCCCACCTTGCCGGTGATGCCCTGGCAGATCACGCGGGTGTCGCGGTTGACGAGGATGCTCATGCGTGCGAAGTGGAGTGGGGTGCGGGGTTCAGGCCTTGGCTGCGGCGACGACCTTCTTGGCCGCGTCGGTGAGGCCGTCGGCGAGGATGATCGAGGTGCCGCTCGAGGCGAGGATCTTCTTGCCCTCCTCGACCTCGGTGCCCTCGAGGCGGACGACGAGCGGCACGGTGAAGCCGACCGTCTTCGAGGCCTCGACGAGCGCCGTGGCGATCGTCGTGCAGCGCATGATGCCGCCGAAGATGTTGACGAGGATCGCCTTCACGTTTTCGTCGGAGAGAATGATGCGGAAGGCCTCCGTCACGGCCTTCACGTCGGCGCCGCCGCCCACGTCGAGGAAGTTGGCGGGCTGGCCGCCGTGGAGCTTGACGAGGTCCATCGTGCTCATGGCGAGGCCCGCGCCGTTGACGAGGCAGCCGATCGTGCCGTCGAGCTTCACGTAGGAGAGCCCCGCCGCGGCGGCCCGGATCTCGGCGGGCTCCTCCTCGGCCTCGTCCCTGAGGGCCGCCACGTCCTTGTGGCGGTAGAGGGCGTTGTCGTCGAACGTCATCTTCGCGTCGAGCGCGACGAGCGTGCCATCCTTCGTGAGGACGAGCGGGTTGATCTCGACGAGCGACGCGTCGAGATTCACGAATGCCCGGCACAGTCCGCGGAAGAAGCTCTCCGCGTACCGCCAGCTCGCCGCGGGGAGCTTCAGCTTCGCGGCCAGGAGCCGGGCCTGCCAGCCGGCGAGGCCCCGGTCGGGATCGAAGGGCTCGGTGAGGATGAGCTCGGGCGTCTTGGCCGCCACCTCCTCGATGTCCATGCCGCCGGCGGTGCTGGCGATGAGGACGGGGGAGCCCGCGCGGCGGTCGACGAGGACCGCACAGTAGAGTTCGCGATCGATGGCGCAGCCGCTCTCCACGAACACCTGTCGCACGACCTGTCCCTCGGGGCCGGTCTGGATCGTGACGAGCGTCTTCGTGAGCAGGCCCTCGGCGATCCGCGTGGCATCGGCGGCGCTCTTCGCGAGCTCGACGCCGCGCTGCTCGGAGCCCTTCACCCTGCCCTTGCCGCGGCCGCCGGCGTGGATCTGGGCCTTGACCGCGCAGACCGGTGTGCCGAGCGCGGTGAACGCGGCCGCCGCCTCGTCCGGCGTGCGGGCGACCTTCCCCGCGAGCACCGGGACGCCGGCGGCCCGCAGGAGGTCCTTGGCCTGGAACTCGTGGATCTTCATGGCCGGAAATATCCCACGAACGCCGCGGCCCGCAAGCCGGGGGCGGTTCCGCCGCGGGAGGTCAGCCCAGCGTCGCCATGTCGGCCCGCTGCCGCTGCATCCGCTGCCGCCAGTAGGGCGTGGTGCAGAGGAGGAGCTTGCCCGTGCCCTCGTACGAATAGGAGAGATCCTGCCCCGAGAGCCAATAGCTCCACCACGACCGCGCCGGCCGCCGCATCCGCAGGCGGATGCCCGCCGTCCGGGCGATCACGAACGGGCCGTCGGCGACGAGCCGGTCGTTCGTCAGCTCGACCTCCTGCACCGGCCCGTCGACGGAGAGCACGACCTGGCCGTCCCCCTCGAGCGCGGTCTTGTACCAGAGGAGCCCCTGGTCGGCCCGCCAGCTCGTCCACATCGTCTCGCGGTGCACGGAGAGCCGCACCTCGCCGTCGCTCGCCCAGAAGCACCTCGTGTCGAGGATCCACCGCTCGCCGGGACTCACGCGAAAGACGTGGAATCCGCCGAGCGTGCTGTCGAGGAACACGCTGCCCGTGCCCTCGTAGCGGGGCCGCAGGAGCGACTCGTCGGAAAAGAGCGCGACCCACCAGGCCTCGAGCGAGGGGAGGGGAACGTCCATGCGGATGTTTCCCTGCATGTGGTTGAGGGCGCCCCGCTCCGTGCGCACGTCGTCGTCGTCGAGATCGACGCGGATCCAGCGCATGCCCTCGCTCGACTCGACCTCGAACCGCGCCATCAGATCGTCACCTCCGGCCCGCGGGCGAGGCCGTCGGACGTCCAGTCCACGCTCCAGCCCGGGAACGCCACCTGCGGATAGGGATCGGGATCGATCGGCCCGTCCGACTGGAAGACGACGTCGAACTGACGGTCGGGGCGGATGCGTCCGATGCGGCACCACTTCGTGGTGTGCTGGGTCTTCGGATCGAGCCGCACGGCGCCCCCCGGGCCGGCGAACTCGAGGCCGTCGCGGAACGCCTGCCGCACTGCATCGGTCTCGAACGAGCCCGCCTTCTCGACGGCCAGCTTCCAGAGGTGCACGAGGCACCAGTCGGGCTCCATCGGATCGCCCGTCACGCGGTCGCGGCCGAACTCGTCGCGGAACCCGGCAATCCAGTCGCGGTTGGCCGGCCTGTCGAGGCTCTGGAAGTAGCTCGCGATCCCGTAATGCCCCGCGACCTGCGCGGGCAGGAGACTCCGCAGTTCGTCCTCGGCGATGCTCGTGGAGACGACCGGCAGCTTCGCGGGATCGATCTTCGCGTCGGCCAGCGCCTGGAAGAGGCCCAGGTTCGAGTCGCCGTTGACGGTGCTCAGGACGCAGTCGGCGCCCGCCGCCGTGATCTGCTTGACGATCGCGGCGAAATCGCGGTCGCCGAGCGGCCGGTAGGCCTCGCCCACGGGCTTGAGCCCCTTCGTGGCGAGGTGTTTCTTCGCGATGTAGTTCGCCGTGCGCGGGAAGACGTAATCCGAGCCGACGAGGAAGAACTTCTTCTTGCCACCGCCGGCCGGGCCCGCCAGCCAGTCGAGGGCCGGCAGGATCTGCTGGTTGGGCAGCTGCCCCCCGTAGACGCAGTACTTCGACGCCTCGTTGCCCTCGTACTGGACCGCGTAGAAGAGGAGCCGCTCGAACTCCTCGACGACCGGCAGCACAGCCTTGCGGGCCACGCTCGTCCAGCAGCCGAAGAGCGCGACCGCCCCGTGCTCCTCGAGCAGGCGGCGGGCCAGGGCCGTGAACCGCTCCGGCCGTGATCGCGGGTCGGGCGCCCGAAACACGATCTTCCGGCCCAGGATTCCGCCGGCCGCGTTGATCCGCTCGCAGGCGTGGATCTCGATGTCGCGAAGCCCCGTCGCGCTGATCGCCAGCGGCCCGGTCTGCGAATGCAGGAGGCCGAGCGTCACGGTCGGCTGCCGCGGCGGGATGCCGAGCGAGCAGCCGGCGAAGAGCGCCGGGGCGAGCGCCCGGGCGGCCGCGAGGGTGGCGGCGGCGCCGGAGCCCGCGACGAGTTCGCGGCGGGTGAGCGGCCGGTCGGCGGCGTGGTCGTGGCCCATGTCAGTCCTCGTTCATCCGCGCGTAGAGGGCCTCGAACGGCTCCGCCGAGATGCTCACGTCGCCGCGGAAGGGCTGGTTCATGTCGAAGATGAGGTGGATCATCGTGCCCAGATACGCGGCCAGGATGCCGCCGAGGATGAGTTGGGAGACGAACCGCATGTCGAACATCCAGCACAGCGCGACGTTGAACACGGCCCCCAGGATCATCACCCACCACATCGATGACGGCAGCGCCGACGTCACGGAGTTGAGCCGCAACTGGCGGCACTCGAGGAACTCGTTGAACTGCCGCAGGGCCTCGGCGTGGATGATCTCCTCGGCCGGCGTCCGGGGCTGGAATTCGAGCAGCCGGTCCTGGAAGGCGGCGGCCCGGATCGTGCCCTCCTCCGGCACGATGCCCCGCTGCTGGAGCGGCCATGCGTACTTGATCACGTAGCGGGTGTAGTCGCGGAGCAGCCAGCGGAGGTTCTGGGCGTGCGGTTCCGGGTACCGCGACACGTCCTCGTAGAGGGCGGAGAGCGTGGCGGCCTCGCGGGCGACGTTGGCGCCGGCGTCGGCCACGTTCTGGTAGGCGGTGACCGCGATCAGGCCGAGGAGCAGGCCGTAGAAGACGCAGAAGCAGGAGAGCACGTAGCCGACGATGTCGTTGGAGCCGGGCGTGCGCTTGACGAACTGCCGGAGCAGCGGCCGCAGGAGGATCGACCCGATCCAGTAGAAGCCGACGAACGCGCCGATGAACAGCGCCGTCAGCCGCCCCTGCGGGACGTCGTAGAGCCAGTACCAGTTCTCGGGGTCGAACATCGCGGGCGCGTCCTGCCGCGGGGCGTCGGGCGGAGCGATCGTACCAACGGCCCCGTGCCGGTGCAGCCGCGCCCGGAATCGGCGGATTCCTCCGCTACCGGACGTCCTCCCCCTCGAGGGCGTAGATGGCCAGATGCGTGCCGTCGGGGCCCTTGAGCTCGTCGAGGCGGAAGGTGCCGGCGACGGCCACCGGCCGGATCGAGAAGTCGGCGGACCTGCCCGGCTGCATCCGGACGACGATGCAGTCGTGGAGCGCCGCGCCGGGGCCGAAACAGCACTCCTGGTTGTCGCGGACGAGCACGAACTGCGTGAGGCCGGTCTGCTGGAAGCTCGGGAGGATGTAGCCGCGGATGCGGATCCGCTCGCCGTCGAGCGCCGTCACCCGCTTGGGCAGGAGGTCGCGGGTGAAGGGGGCCCCCTTCTCCATGTCGAGCTTGACATCGTCGAACGTGACCTCGCGCGGCGGTCCGGCGGGAGCGGCCCGGGCCGCCGGCACCGGGCGGGCCGCGGCGGCTGGGGATGCCGGCCGGGGTGCGGCGGCAGGCGGCGGAGGACCGCAGCCGATGGCGGACGCGAGGAGCACGAGCGCCGCGAGTCCGCTCCGGGTGGTCGGCTCCATCCGCTGTCCCGCGGCGGCGTTCAGCGCCGCGTCGCGTCCTCGAGGTGGTAGAGCACGCCGCCGCCGGCGTCCGGCGCCCCGGCCGGCCGCACGCGAAACCGGCCCGCGATCTTCACGAGGCCCGGCGTGAACTCGATGCCGCGCGGGTCGGCGAGTCGCACGTTGATCCGGTCCGTGATCCTGGGGTTCCCGCCGAAGCAGCAGTCCCCCTGGTCGCGGACGAGGAGGAACTGCACGACGCCCCGCTGCAGGCTGCCGGGATACATGTAGCCCTTGAGGAGCACGTCGCGGCCGTCGAGCGCGCGGGCGGCGTCGGGGATCGCGTCGGGCGGATCACCGTCCGCGGGCTGCAGGAGCACGTAGGAGATCCGCTCGAACCCGGGTGGCAACTCGGCCGCGTACACGGCCGCGAGCCGCGCGAGGCCGCCCGCGAGGCAGGCCGCCGCGACGGCCACGGCGCCGACGGCGAGCGGGCGGCCCGCGAGCTGGGCCGGCCGGCGGGCGATGTCGCCGAGGGCGGCGATCCCGAGCATGATCGCGAGCACCGGCACGGCGGCCAGCCACCAGTCGAGGAAGGCGAGAGGGGAGAACGCGGCCAGCGCCGCCGCCGCGATCGCCACACCCGAGAGCGCACGGTAGTCGTCCGCGTCGCCGCCGGGGGCGGGCACGGCATCTGACCGCCCCGCCGAGTCGAAGAGGCCCGTGGCCATCGGAGTCACTCCTGCCGTCGCGGCTCCCGTGCCGCGGGTCCCGGCGTGCCGGGCCGCAGGGCGAGTCGCGCGGCCACCGCGATCGAGAGCACCACCGCCGCCCAGGCGATCCACTTCCACGGCGGCGGCCCTCCTGCCGGCGTGGCCGCGGGGGCCGGCCCGGCCGGCTCGGGCGCGGCGCCGGGCACGTCGTCGGTCGCATCCTCGTCGCCGAGCACGGGGGCGATCCGGCCGGCGAGTGCCGTGTCGTCCGTCGTGGGGCCCACCGGCGCGTCGCTCGCCGCGCCGCCGTCGGCGCCGTCGCCGTCCGCGGGTCGCGTCGTCGCCGGGCCCCCCGCGACCACGCCGGCGAGCCCCGCGAGCGTGGCGGCCCGGCGCACCGCCTCAGGATCGATCTTCTCGAGCTCCCGCACGGCGGCGGCGGCCTCCGGCAGCGGGCAGGCCCGCAGGTAGTTCACCACCGGCTCGCGGACAAAGATCGAATCGGCGCTGGCCTCCTTGAAGAGGGTCACGAGCCGGTCGATCACGGTCCAGTCCTGCCACCGCGCGAGGTCCGCGATCACGAGGTCGGCGAGTTTCGGCTCGGCGAGCAGGAGGCGGAGCGAGGCGAGCACGCGGTCGCGCGGCACGAGGTCCGACTCCTCGCCGAGGAACCGCAGGGCCATCACCGCGGCGTAGGTCTCGGCGAACGGGATCGAGCGGCTCTTGCGATCGAGGAACAGCCGGTCCACGAGGTCGAGCGCCTCCGGGCCGCGGAGCGCGACGACGCAGGCGATGAGGGCGTCGAGGCCGCTGCGGGCCTCGGCCTCGTCGGGCGAGAGCCCCTCCCCCACCAGGAGCCGCTCGATCCGCGCGGCGTCCTGCGCCCCGCCGCAGACGCCGAGCATCGTGGCGTAGAGGCGGCGGCGGTTGGCCTGCACCTTGGGGTTCTCGATCCAGCCCAGGAGCTTGGCCGGATCCATCCTGGGTTTCAGTCCCTTGACGTCGGCATAGGGGGCGACGGCGAACTCGTCGTAGGCGTCGCGGGCGAGCGTCTCGTCGGCGTCCTCGAGGTGATCCATGAAGAACGCGAGCCGCTCGGGTCCCTTCTCGGGCAGGTCGGCGAGCTTCTCGAGGTACGCGACGGCCCGGTCGCTGACGGGGATCGGGCTCGACCACACGAGGTTCGGCGGCTCGATCCCGAAGAGCACCGCGAGCGAACCGACGGGCTTCGCGTCGAGCATGATCGTCTCGATGGGCTTCCCGTCGGGTCCCGCGAGGCCGGCGTCGTCGATGACATCGGCCCCCTTGAGGGTCTTCACGACCTGGAACTTCGCCTTGGGGAGCGGGCCCTCGGCGCGGGGCTGGAGCGCCGCGGCGGGGGGCGGCTCGACGAGCCGGGCCACGACCGCCGCCTGGCTCTGGGCGATCTCCTGCGCGAACGTCAGCGACACCGCCGAGCAGAACGGGCAGGCGGCCGCGTCGCTGGCGAACGCGGCGACGAACGCGAGCGCGGCGACGAAGGATCTGGCGAGTTGCATGCGGATGAGTCTACGGTCCGCGGGGCCTTTCTTCCGCCTCTCCCTCCGGGAGAGGCCGGCCGTAGGCCGGGTGAGGGTGCGGGAACCTTCCCGTTGACGCCGAGGCACCCTCACCCCGGCCCACTCGGAGGGAGGGGGAGCTGATGGCCGGGCCCTCACAGCCACCGGGCCACGTCGGTCCGGTAGGCCGAGAGGGCGGGGATGAGCGCGGCGAGGACCGCCAGACCCACGAGCAGCGGCACGAGCAGGAGTTCCGCGGGCGATCCCGACAGGAAGCCCACGGTCACGCCTGCCCGGTCGGCGACCCAGGGGGCGATCGCGGCCACCACGCCGTGGCCGAGCGCCCAGCCGGCCAGACCGCCGATCCCGGCCAGGAGCACCGCCTCGACGAGCACGGTGGCCAGCACCGTGCCGCGGCCGGCGCCCAGCGCCCGCATGATCGCCACGTCGCGGCTCCGCTCGAGCGCCGAGCCCACCATGCTCACGAGGATGCCGATCGCGGAGACGACGACGACCAGCGCGGTGACCAGCAGGAGGAGGATCTCGAGCGGCCGCACGAACAGGTCGAGGAGCTGGCGGATCTCGCGGACGGGCATCGCGGCCTGCGCGTCGCGGCCCTCGTTGATCGCCTGGGAGACCTCGAGTGCCATGAGCTCCGGCGGCAGGCCCGGGGGGGCCGCGGTCTCGACGAGGATCGCGGTCACCTCCCGCTCGGCGTAGGGCAAAAGCCCCGGTGCCGGTGCGGCGGCGTCGGCCGCGGCGCCCTCGCCGGGCGGCTTCGCGTGCCCGTCCTGGAGATAGAAGCCCTCCATGTTGACATAGACGCCGCGGTCCACGGGCGTGCCGGTGCGGGCGAGGACGCCCGTGATCCGGAAGGGGTCGTGGATCTTCGTGGGATCGGCTCCGTGCTGCGGCGCGATGCCGTCGCCGACGCGCAGGCCGATCCTCGCCGCGACCTCCGCGCCGACGACGGCGGTGAAGAGATCCTCGTCGCGGAAGTTCTCCCCGGCCGCGAAGGCGAACGGCCGGCCGTCCCCGGCAGTGAGCCGCTCGAAGTAGCCGCGGCTCGTGCCCACGACCCGGTAGCCTTTGTAGTAGTCCCCCATGCAGATCGGGATCGCCTTCGCCACGCTCGAGGCGAACCGCCCGGCCCGGCCGTCGCGGCGGCCTTCGGCCGCAAGAAAATCCTCGTACACCGTCCAGGGCAGGTTCTCGACCGGCCTGCTGATCAGGTAGACGCTGTTGAGCACCAGTTGCAGCGGGCTCCCCTTCGCCCCCACGATCATGTTGTATCCGAGCCCCGCGCCCGCGGCGAAGGCCCGCTGCACCACGCCCGACACGACGAGCGTGGCCACGACGAGCGCCACGCCGAGCGCCAGCGACAGGGCGGTGAGCGCGCTTTGCAGCGGCCGCTGCCGGATCGATCGCCAGGCGATGCCGAGGAGCGTCATGCGTGGGCCGCCGCGCGGTTGAAGTCCTCGAGCTTCAGCCGCCGGGGAAACTCGGCGGCCACGGCCGGGTCGTGCGTGACGACGAGCAGCGCCACCCCCTGCTCGGCGCAGGTGTCGCGCACGAGATCGATCACCTGCCGGCGGTGGGCCGCATCGACGCTCGCGGTGGGCTCGTCGGCGAGGACGGCGCGGGGACGGTTGGCGAGGGCTCGGGCGACGGCCACCCGCTGCTGCTGGCCGACGGAGAGCTGGCCCGGGCGGTGGTGGAGCCGATGGGACAGCCCGACCTCGGCCAGGAGGTCGGCGGCCCGCCAGCGGTCGGGTTTTCCCGTGCCGAACGACATGGCGACGAGCACGTTCTCCAGGGCCGTGAAGCCGGGCAGCAGGTTGAACTGCTGGAACACGAGTCCGAGCTTGTCGGCGCGGAGCCGGTCGCGGCGGGCCTCGGGGAGCCGGGTGATGTCGATGCCGTCGAGCGCCACCCTCCCGGCATCGGGCCGCATGATCCCCGAGATCACGTGGAGGAGCGTGGACTTGCCCGAGCCGCTCGCGCCCTCGAGCGCGCACTGCTCCCCCTCGGCGAGCGCGAAGGCGGGCACGTCGAGCACGTCCGCGCGCTCGCCGTCGGGCATGGCGAACGACTTGCGGACCGCTGCGAGCTCGACGACGGGGATGACCATGGAGGCCCCGATCCTACCGCGCCCGAGGCCGCCAACCCGGTCGATTGAGCGGCCGCCGGAACGGCGTGTATATTCCGCGTCCCGCCCCGGCCGCTGTGGCGGCCGGACCCACCCTTTCGGAGACTCCCCAGTGCCCATCCGCGTCGGCATCAATGGCTTCGGCCGCATCGGCCGCCTCACCTACCGCGCCATCTACGAGAAGTACGGCCTCGACGGGGACGTGCAGGTGGTGGCCTTGAACGACCTCACCGACGCGAAGACGAACGCCCACCTCCTCGAGTTCGACTCGAACTACTGCCCCTTCAAGGGCAAGGTCGGCTACGAGGGCAACGACCTGTTCGTGGACGGCAGGAAGATCCACGTCTTCGCCGAGAAGGACCCTGGGGCGATCCCGTGGGGCAGCCAGGGCGTGCAGATCGTCGTGGAGAGCACCGGCTTCTTCACCGACGCCACGAAGGCCGCGGCCCACAAGCGCGACAGCGTCAAGAAGGTCGTGATCTCGGCCCCGGCCAAGAACGAGGACCTCACGATCGTGCTGGGCGTCAACAACGAGATGTACGACCCGAAGAAGCACCACGTGATCTCCAACGCCTCCTGCACCACCAACGGTCTGGCGCCGGTGGCCAAGGTGCTCCACGAGACCTGGGGGATCGACCGCGGCCTGCTCACCACGGTCCACGCCTACACGAACTCGCAGAAGACGGTCGACACGGCCGCCAAGGACCTCCGCGACGCGCGGGCCGCGGCTCTGAACATCGTCCCCTCGAGCACGGGCGCCGCGAAGGCGGTGGGCCTCGTGATCCCGGCGCTGCAGGGCAAGTTCACCGGCATGGCGTTCCGCGTGCCGACTCCGACGGTGAGCGTGGTGGACTTCACGGCGATCCTCGGCAAGGAGGCCTCGCCGGCCGACATCAACGCCGCGATGAAGAAGGCGGCGGAGGGCCCGCTCAAGGGCATCCTCCGCTACACGGAGAAGGAGCTCGTCTCGACCGACTTGAAGGGAGACCCGCACAGCTCGATCTTCTCGGCCGTGGACACGATCGGCCTGGGCAACTTCGTGAAGGTGGTGAGCTGGTACGACAACGAGTGGGGCTACTCCAACCGCGTCGCCGACCTGCTCAACTTCCTCGAGGACCGCGGCTTGTAGCCGACATCACCGCACGGCGACGGTGGCGTCGGCCTCGAGGGGCTCGGCGTCGGGCGGCGACATCCGCACGGCCACGCGGACGTGGCCGCCGGCCGGCGGGCGGCCCGGCCAGGGCAGCTGGAAGGCGAGGCCCCGCTGCCGCGACGTGCGGCGGAAGCGGGTGAGCGACTCCTCGGCCGCGATGTCCCAGCGGGCGATCGGCGCCGCCTCGCCGGTGGAGGGATCGGCGCCCGCGGCGGCGTCGAAGACCGCGATCGACACCGGGCCAGCGACGGCCACGAGCCGCTCGTCGGCGTCGCGGGGCTCGAACACGACGGCCAGCCCGTCGCTCGTGCCGTCGCCGTCGGTGTCAAGGCACGAGGTCTGGGCGGCATTGACCACGAGGTGCGTCACGCGGCCGGCATCGACGGCGAGCTCCTCATGGGACAGCCGGCGGACGGCGCCGGGATCCGGCGGCGCCGGCAGCTCGAGCCGGTCGTCGTCGCCGGCGGGAGGCAGGGCCGACGTCCGGGGCGTCTCGGGCGTTCCGGCCGGCAGCGGCGGCACGCCCTCGAGCGTTGGCGGCACGAGCGGCGCCGCCGGCGGCGCGGGCGTGTCGGGGACTTCGAGCGCGGGGGGCACCGTCACCGGCGCGGGCGCGCCCGACCGGGGCCGCACGGGCGCCGTCCGCGGCGCGGCCGAGTCGCCGTCGTGCACGCCGAGCTGCCGCTTCAGGCTCGCGTTCTCCCCCGCCGTCCGCTCGAGCCGCGCGCAGGCCGCCTGCAGCTCGTCCTGGAGGCGGTAGATCTGGTCCTCCTGGTAGCGGAGCTCGCGCTCGAGCAGTTGGTGGTTGAGGTCGCTCTTGCAGCCCCCGGCGCAGGCGAGTGCAACGAGCGCGCAGCACGCGCCGCTCCTCGCGAACAGGACTGGGTGGGGCCCGCGCCGCATGCGTCGGCTCCGAAGCGTCCCGGGTCGCCCGAAGGTGGGGCGGCCGCTGGGCTTGGGACGGTACCGGGCGAGCCCACCCGAGTCCATGCGAACCCGGAGCCTGGTGAAGCCGGCAAGATGCGCAATCCACAGAGGAATCCCGGAGTTTGAGCGCGGTTTCTCCTCGAGCAGGTGCCAGACCCGGAGGGTCGGGTTGTCAGGAAGCCCGGAGCGCAAGCGATGGGATTGCCTTCACGCGAGGCATTCGGTCCCCGCGCTGGCGCTTGGGGCTTCCTGTCGGGAAGCAGCGCCCAATGGCCCGCCGCCTAGCCGGACTTGCCGTCCGGCATCCGCTCGATGACCTCGTCGATGAGGCGGTAGTCGAGCGCCTCCTGCGCCGACATGAACCGGTCGCGGTCCGTGTCCTGCTCGATCTTCTCGAGCGGGTGGCCCGTGTGCTTGAGCAGGATCGCGTTGAGCTTCTGCTTGACGTTCTTGAATTCCTTGGCGTGGATCATGATCTCCTCCGCCGTGCCTTCCATGCCCGCGAGGGGCTGGTGGATCATGATCCGGGCGTTGGGCAGGGCCCGCCGCTTCCCCTTGGCGCCGGCAGTGAGCAGCACGGCGCCCATCGAGGCACACTGACCGATGCAGTAGGTGGCCACGTCGCAGGTCACAAACTGCATGGTGTCGTAGATCGCCA
>JBJTPA010000228.1:0-7560 GCA_046074885.1 Planctomycetaceae bacterium | reverse complement strand
GATGGGCAGCCCCTCGCTGTGTCGGCCATGCGCGCTGAAGCCAGGAAGCCCGGAGCGCAAGCGACGGGACCGTGCTCACGCGAGGCCTCGGCATCCTGCCGAGCCTCGCTTGGCCGGCCTCCGCCGGCTGGGCGCAACTCGGCCTTCCGGGCCTGGCGCGAATCCCCAGGAATCCCGGAGCGACCGGAATGCTCTCGCGTCGATCAAAAAGAAACCGGCCGAGGGGAGAAGCTCCCCTCGGCCGGTGTTGTGCGTGCCGATCGAAAGTCGCGGGGATCAGGTCGCGGCGGGCTTCTTGATGAAGCTGACGATCAGGGGCAGGAGGGCGCCCACGACCGCCGACAGGCCGCCGGTGCCGACGAGGCTCTCGCCGCCGCCGACCATCTGCGCGATCGCCGGGACGAGCATGGGCAGGATCTTGCCGCCGAGGGCGCCGCCGCCGGCGCCGAGCACCGTGTTGAGCATGGGCCCGAGGTTCTTGTCCTTGAGCAGCGTGCCGACGATGTTGCCGCCCGCGCTACCGGCGACGAGGCTCACGATCCAGCTGATGATCTGGGGGTCCATGGTGGTTCGACTCTCCTGGAAATGGAATCCGTTCCTCCGGGCCTTCCGCGGCCCGGCTTTCGAGAGGTGAGTTGCCGCGTCACGCCGCCGCGTCACGCCCGCCGGCGCCAGAAAACCACGAATTCGCGGCCGGCGGGTCGGGTCGTGCCGGTGGCGCCGGTCGTGCCGGCACGACCCGATGGCCGCGGGCCCGCGCGGCGGGTAGAGTCGGACGCAGCATGGCCGAGCCGCGGTTTCCCGACGTCCCGCCGACCCCCCGCCCGCTGCCCGCGCCGGTCGCCGACGAGCCGCCACGGCTCACGGCCCGGACTCTCGAGGGTCTCGAGTGGGTGCTCGCGCGGGAGCTCGAGGCGCTCGGCGCCATCGACCCGCGGATCGGCCGTCGCACGATCGAGTTCTCCGCGCCGCCCGGGGCCGAGAAGGAACTGCTCTACCGTGCCGTGCTCGAGTGCCGCACGGCGATCCGCGTGCTCGAGCCGCTGGGCCGGTTCCGCGTGGACTCGCCCGACGCCCTCCACCGGGCGCTCGGCGAGATCGACTGGACGGAGCAGCTGAAGGTCTCCGACACGCTCCGCGTCGACGCCGCGATCCACGACACGTTCCTGACGCACTCGCTCTACGCGGCGCAGGTCGTGAAGGACGCGGTGGTGGACCAGCTGCGGACGCCGAGCGGCAAGCGGCCGAGCGTGCAGTTGCGCGGGGCGACGCTCCGGCTCGCGCTGCACCTCGTGGGCGACGTGGCCACGGTCTTCCGCGACGCCGCCGGCCGGTCGCTCCACCAGCGGGGCTGGCGGATGGGCGAGGTCGAGGCGCCGCTCTCCGAGGTGCTCGCCGCCGGCATCCTCGCGATCGCGGGCTGGTGGCGGCCGGGCGACCGCGAGGCCGCGTCGAGCGGCGAGCGGCTCCTCGACCCGATGTGCGGGTCGGGCACGCTCGCCATCGAGGCGGCCACGATCGCGGCGGGTATGGCCCCGGGCCTGTGGCGGGCGCGGCGGCGCGCGCACGGCTTCTTCCGGTTCCGCGACTGCGACCGCCCGCTCGCCGACCGGCTCGTCGCGGAGCTCGAGTCGCGCGTGTGCGAGCCGACGCCGTCGTTCGCCGCGAGCGACCTCGACCCGCAGGCTGTCGAGGCCGCGCGGGCCTGCGCCGTGGCTGCGGGCGTGGAGAAGTGCCTCATCATCGATCAGAAGCATTTCGAGGACGTCCGGCCGCCGGGGCCGACCGGCCTCGTGGTCACGAACCCGCCCTACGGCGAGCGGCTGCCGCTGCCGCGTGCCGGCGCGCTCTTCCGTCGGCTCGGCGACTGGCTCGTGCGGCAGTGCGGCGGCTGGCGGGCCGCGATCCTCGCCGCCGACACGCCCGCCGCGCAGCATCTCGGCCTGCGTCCCGAGCACCGCGTGCCGCTCATGAACGGCCCGATCGCCTGCCGGCTCATCGAGATCGAGATCCGACGAAGGGCGACGGAGGCAGCAGTCAGGATCGACACGTCGATGGAAGCCCCCGGCGGAAGCCGGGGGACACCGGGTGGGAGCAGATCCCGTTCGCCATGCCGGGACGGGCTCGCCCAACGACCCGGAGTCCCCTCGCTCCCGCTCGGGGCTTCCATGGAGGAGCGCAGCGGTGGGCCCCACGGCGGCGGCCGCCCGGTCGAGGCGCAGATCGGCGACTTCCGCCGCCGGCTCGCCAAGCGGTTCAAGCACCTCGCGAAGTGGGCCCGCCGCCAGGGTGTCGAGGCCTTCCGCGTCTACGACCGCGACATCCCGGAGATCCCGCTCGTGATCGATTGGTACGCCGGCTGGCTCCACGCCGCGGAGTTCGACCGCCCCCACGAGCGGACCGAGATCGAGCACGAGGTGTGGCTCGACCGGATGGTCGAGGCGGCGGCCCTCGAGCTCGGCGCGCCGCCGCAACGCACGTTCCTCAAGTCGCGGCGGCGGCAGCGGGGGGGCGGCCAGTACGGCAAGGTGGACGACCGCGCGGCCACGCTGTGGGTGAAGGAGGCGGGCCTCGAGTTCCAGGTGAACCTTTCCGACTACGTCGATACGGGATTGTTCCTCGACCACCGCACGACCCGGGCGCTCGTCCGCGACGAGGCCGCAGGCAAGCGGTTCCTCAACCTCTTCTGCTACACGGGGAGCTTCTCGGTGTACGCGGCCGCCGGCGGCGCCACGGAGACCACGAGCGTGGACCTCTCCAACACCTACCTCGACTGGACGCGGTCGAACCTGTCGCGGAACGGCTTCAAGGACGCGGGGAGGCACCGCACGGTCCGCGACGAGGCCCGCGAGTTCCTCGAGCACCGGGCGCGGCGCGGCGAGCCGCCCTTCGACCTCGTCGTCTGCGATCCGCCGACGCACTCGCGGTCGGCGAAGAGCGAGACACCCTGGGACGTGGAGCGGGACCACGCCGACCTGCTCGACCTCGTCGCCGCGAACCTCGCGCCCGGCGGCGTGGCCTGGTTCTCGACGAACTTCCGCCGCTTCCACCTCGCGGAGGAGCGGGTCGCGGCGCGGTACTCGGTCCGCGAGATGACGCGGCGGACGATCCCCGAGGATTTTCGCGACGCCCGGCCCCACCGCGCCTGGCGGCTGGTGAAAACGGCCGCGGTTTGACCGCGGCGGCGCGGCGATCCTACATTCCTCCGCATGAACGCCGTGCAGCGGACGCTCGCGATCGTGGCGGCGGGGGCTCTCGCGGCCGCCGGCTGCGGGCGGCCGGCCGATCCCTCGCTCGTGAAGATCGTGTCGAGCCTGCCGCGAACCGGCAGCGCCAAGCAGCAGAGCGACACGATCGTCCGCGGCATCCGCATGGCGATCGAGGAGGCGGGGGGACGCGCCGGCCCGTTCCGCGTCGAGTACCTCGACCTCGACGACGCAACGGCGGCGGCCGGCCAGTGGACGAGCGAGGCCGAGGCCGCCAACGCGCGACGGGCGCTCCAGGATCCGGATGTCTGCGTCTACATCGGCACATTCAATTCCGGTGCCGCGAAGGTCTCGATGCCGATCCTCAACCTCGGCGACCTGCTCATGGTGTCGCCGGCGAACACGGCCGTGGGCCTCACGAAGCCGGGTCTCGGGGACCCGGGCGAACCGGGGGTCTACCGGCCCACGGGCCGCCTCAACTACACGCGGGTGGTGCCGGCCGACGACCTCCAGGGGCCGCTCTCCGCCGACTGGGCGAAGGGCCGCGGCGTGAAGACCGCCTACATCCTCGACGACAACGAGGTCTACGGGAAGGGCATCGCGGACCTGTTCGACGAGCGCTGCCGGGAGACCGGCATCGAGGTGCTCGGCCACGACTCGATCGACGCCAAGGCGCAGGAGTTCAAGTCGCTGATGGCGAGCATCAAGGCGAAGAATCCCGACCTCGTCTACTTCGGCGGCACGACGCAGTCGAAGGGAGGGCAGCTCGCGAAGGACATGGCGAGCGCCGGCATCGACGCCTTGCTCATGGTGCCCGACGGCTGCCGCGAGCAGGTGTTCATCGACTCGGCCGGTGCCGCGAACCTCGAGGGCCGCTGCTTCGTCACGTTCGGCGGCCTGCCGCCGGAGAAGCTCACGGGCAAGGGCCGCGAGTTCGTGGAGCGCTACCGCGAGAAGTTCGGCGAGATCCCCGAGGCCTACGCCGTCTACGGGTACGAGGCGGCGAGCGTGGGCCTGCAGGCGATCCGCGACGCCGGCCGCAAGGACCGCCGCGCCATTGCCGACGCGGCGCTCGCGATCCGCGAGTTCGACGGGGCGCTCGGCCGCTGGGGCTTCGACGCCCAGGGCGACACCACGCTCCGCACGCTCACCGTGAGCGGCGTCCGCGACGGCCGGTTCGAGTTCGAGGAGGTCCTCGACGCGGGTGCCGTTCCGCCCGCGCCGGCCGCCGTCGCCCCCGCGGAGCCGGCCGCCCCGGCACCGCAGCCCTGAGGCGAGACCCCGTGCAGTTCCTCCTGCAGCAGTGCCTGATCGGGCTCACGAACGGGGCGCTCATCGCGCTCATCGCGCTCGGCTACACGATGGTCTACGGGATCATCCGGCTCATCAACTTCGCCCACGGCGACCTGATCATGCTCGGATCGTGCCTCGCGCTCACGATCGTGAGCGCCGCGGGCATGACGGCCGCCGGGCCGGCGGCGACCTGGGGGGGCGTGGGCCTCCTCGTCGCGGCCTGCGGGCTGTTCTGCGGGCTGCTCAACGTCGCCGTGGACCGGGTCGTCTACCGGCCGCTCCGCAATGCGCCGAAACTCGCGCCGCTCGTCTCGGCGATCGGCGTCTCCTTCATCTTCATGAACGCGGGGCTCTTCTGGTTGGGGCCGGCCGACCGCTCGTTTCCGGAATTGCTGCCCGCCGCGAACCTGTTTCCCGGTGGCTGGCTGCAGTTCACGGCCAAGGACCTGCTCGTGGTCGTGGTGGTCGTGCCGCTCATGGTGGCGGTCACCGCGTTCGTGAAGACGACCCGCATGGGCAAGGCGATGCGGGCGGTGTCGCAGGACCAGACGGCCGCGGCGCTCGTGGGCGTGGACGTGGACCGCGTGATCGCGGCGACCTTCTTCCTCGGCGGCTTCCTCGGCGGCGCGGCGAGCGTCATCTACGGCCTCTACATCAACACGATCAGTTTCCAGATGGGGTTCACGAACGGGCTCTACGCCTTCACGGCGGCGGTGCTCGGTGGCATCGGCAGCATCCCGGGCGCCGTCGTCGGCGGGATCGTGATCGGCCTCGTGCGGGCGCTCACGAGCGGCTACGTCGGCGAGAAGTGGACCGGGGCGGTGGTGTTCGCGATCCTGATCGTGATCCTCGTGTTCCGCCCCGAGGGCCTGCTCGGCCGCGGGACGAAGGAGAAGGTGTGATGGGTGCCTTTACAATTGGCTCCGCTCGGGGCTGCCCACACCCTCTCGCGGGACGTTCGCCTCGGCCCTCCAGGCCTCGGCTCTCTGCATGTCCGCTGCGCTTCGCCATCCTGGCTTCGCTTGCTCCCATAGCCCCGCTCGAGGGGATGGGCAGCCCCTCGCTTTCCCGCATTGGATTTGGCTTGGCAGGAAGCCCGGAGCGCAAGCGACGGGATCGAAGCAGGATCCATCTCCAAAAATCAGTGACTGCCGTTCGGTGATGTCGTGAAGAGTGGCTTGAAAACCGACGTGACGGGTGCCGTGCCGGGGTCGTCGTGGCTGCGCGCGTGGCTGCGGGAGCGGTGGGATCTCGTCGCGCTCGGCGTGCTGGCGATCGCGCCGCTCGTCGTGCCGGCGCTCGGCGGGGCGCTCGGCGGGCAGGTGACCACGCTCTTCATCTACTGCATCCTGGCGCTCGGATTGAACGTGATGGTGGGCTACACGGGGCTCGTCCACCTCGGCATCGCCGCCTTCTTCGGGCTCGGGGCCTACGTGACGGCGATCCTCACCGTGCCGATGTATCCCTTCGGCTGGCCGTTCTTCGCGGCCGCGGCGGCGAGCGTGGCCTTCGCGGCCGGCGTCGGGCTGTTCCTCGGCGCGCCGACGCTCCGCCTGCGGGGCGACTACCTCGCCATCGTCACGCTCGGCTTCGGCGAGGTCGTGAAGGTCACCCTGCGGAACCTCGAGCAGATCACCGGCGGCATGAAGGGGCTCAACCCGGTGCCGCCGCCAGGCGCGGGGCAGACCATCGGCGGCGTGGATCTGGGCCACGCCTTCGCCGTCGATCCCCGCTGGTTCTACTACCTGTCGCTCGCCGCGCTCGCCGGCGTCGTGATCGCGATGCGCCGCCTGGAAAACTCGCGGCTCGGCCGGGCCTGGGTCGCCGTCCGCGAGGACGAGCTCGCCGCCTCCGCGATGGGCATCTCGGCCACGCGGGTGAAGCTCTCGGCGTTCGCGATGTCGTCGGCCGTGGCGGCGCTCGCGGGCTGCCTCTACGCGGCGAGCCTCTCGACGACGGCCGACCCCAACGCCTACGACTTCAACCGCTCGATCATGGTGCTCTGCGCCGTGATCCTCGGGGGCCTCGGGAGCATCCCCGGCACGCTCCTGGGCGTGGCGCTGCTCGTGGGCTTCGACACGGTGCTCGCGCCGTGGGCCGACTCCTGGATCCAGCAGCTCGAGATCAACCCGACGGGCTCGAGCCTCCTGTCGTTCAGCGGCTGGCGGCTCGCCATCTTCGGCCTGGCGCTCGTGCTCGTGATGCGATTCCGGCCCGAGGGACTCGTGCCGTCGCGGCGGCTGGCGGCGGAGCTGCGGGAGGCGCACGGATGACCCGCGGACCCCTCGGCGAGGCCGCCGCCTCGCCCCTCCTCGCCGTGGACCGCCTGACGATCCGCTTCGGCGGGCTCGTCGCCGTGTCGAGCCTCGACCTCGACGTCCCCGAGGGAGAGATCGTCTCGCTCATCGGCCCCAACGGGGCAGGCAAGACGACCGCCTTCAACTGCGTCAGCGGCATCTACGCGCCCACGGGCGGCACCGTCCGCTTCCGCGGCCGGCGGCTGGAGCGGCCGTTCACGGCGGGCACGTTCTGGGGGGCCCTCGCGATCGGCCTCGTCACCGGCCTCCTCTTTGCCGCCGCAGCCGTGGACGTGGACCGCCTCTGGCTCGCGGTCGTCAAGCGCGGCATGAACACGGGCGAGCCCTTCACGCTCGCCGGCGCCGCGGAGCGGCTCCACGGCTACTTCCGCGCCGACCTCGCGCTCGACCAGATGGCCGGGAAGTGGCGGGTGGTCAGCGCCGACGGCGTCGACGTGCTCGCGATCCGCCGCGACCGCGCCGAGGCGCGGGCGCTCCGCGACGAGCTGCAGGCGGCCGTCACCGCGCGGCGGGCCGGGCCGGGCACGGTGCCGGCGGCGACCGACACGGAGGCGGCCGTCGAGGGCGGCCGGCCGCGGCTGCCCGGCGACGTGTCGGCGGAGGTCCTCGACCGGCTCGCGGCGGGCAAGCAGCGTGTCCGCGTCCGCGGCATCCTCGGCCTGCTCGCCGGCGGCCTGCTCGGCGTGGCCGGCACCGTGGCCGTCTGGCGGCGGGGCCGCCGGTCGCCCCACGTGGTGGCCCGC
>JBJTPA010000227.1:0-15306 GCA_046074885.1 Planctomycetaceae bacterium | reverse complement strand
ACAGGTGACCGGACCACAGGTGACCGGACCACAGGTGACCGGACCACAGGTGACCGGACCACAGGTGACCGGACCACAGGTGACCGGACCACAGGCGACCGGACCACAGGTGACCGGACCACAGGCCAGAACCCGGCGACTCGCCGGGGCCCGCACTGCCGCCGACCGCGGCAGCCCCTGCCTGCAATGCGCGCTGCGTCACAGCCGTTCCGGCACCCCGCGCACCACATTCGACCGACCGGCGACGCAACGCCCGACGCCCGTCGAATGCCGATTTTCGGCCGAAAAACTGGGGCCATTGCGCCGGATGGCCACCTCCCTGGGGCTCGGCGGCCACGCCTCGCCAGGTCCTTGGCACGCGGCTTGCTTCTTCTTCTCACAGGCGGAATTCGTGCCCGGGCCTCGCGCCCCGGCACCGGGTTTCGGCACGGCGGAGGTGCCCGATTCCTCTCACGAACGAGGCGATGATGTTGGAACGCACGACGCGGTGGTGTCGGTGGGGAGTGGTGCTCGGGGCGGTCGCGATGGCCGCAGTGTCGTTGGGCGTCGACGTCTCGGTGGCCCAGGATGCCACGACCGCCGAACCGACGGCCACCGCGGCCCCGGCGGCGGCCTCCCCGCCGTCGGCGGAGGAGATGATCCCGAAGCTCTGGCTGGCCGCCGACACCGTGTGGGTGCTCGTCTGCGGCATGCTCGTGTTCTTCATGAACCTCGGCTTCGGCTGCGTCGAGTCGGGATTCGCGCGGGCCAAGAACTGCGTGAACATCCTCTCCAAGAACTTCGTCGTGTTCGCCGCCACGGTCATCGGTTTCTGGCTGATCGGCTGGGACCTGATGTTCGGCATCGATGCCGGCGGCTGGATCGGCCGATCCGGCACCTGGATGGTCGGCGGCTTCGCTCCGGAGTTCGACAACAGCCCGCTGATGGGCGACCGGTACGAGGGCGTGTATCCGGCGCTCAATTGGACCAGCGTGCCGTTGTTCGCCAAGTTCTTCTTCCAGCTCGTGTTCGCGGGCACCGCGGCGACGATCGTGTCGGGCGCCGTGGCGGAGCGGATCAAGTACCACGCGTTCATCATGTTCAGCTTCCTGATGGCCCTCGTGATCTATCCGGTGTCCGGGCACTGGGTCTGGGGCGGAGGCTTCCTCGGGCAGAAGGGCTTCTGGGACTTCGCCGGCTGCACCGCGGTGCACTCCGTCGGCGGCTGGGCCGCCCTCACCGGCGCCGCGATCCTCGGGCCGCGGATCGGGAAGTACGGCTCCGATGGCAGGCCCCGGGCCCTTCCGGGCCACAACATGACGGCCGCGTTCATCGGGTGCCTCGTGCTCTGGTTCGGCTGGTTCGGCTTCAACCCGGGCAGCACGATGGGCGTGGCCGGCGACGGCGGCGTGGCGGCTGCCAGTGTCGCGGTGAACACCAACTTCGCCGCCGCTGCCGCCACGCTGACGGCCACGCTGACGGCCTGGCTGCTCCTCGGCAAGCCGGACATCGGCATGACGCTCAACGGGTGCCTCGCCGGCCTCGTCGGCATCACCGCGAGCGCGGCCTACGTGACGCCGGCGGCGTCGGTGCTGATCGGCGCGATCGCGGGGGTCTTGGTGGTGTTCTCCGTGCTGTTCTTCGACCGCATCAGGATCGATGATCCGGTGGGCGCGACGAGCGTGCACCTCGTGTGCGGCATCTTCGGAACCCTGTGCGTCGGCCTGTTCACCGCGACCGACCTGTCGGGCAGCGTGCTGACCGGGCCGTTCGGCACGTCGGCCTGCGGCGGACCCAAGCAGGGCCTGCTGTACGGCGGCGGCTTCGACCAGCTGTGGATCCAGCTGCTCGGCGTGCTGGCCGTGGGCGCCTACGTCGTGCCGGTCTCCGCGATCTGCTGGCTGATCATCAAGGCCGTCGTCGGCCTGCGGGTGTCGTCGCACGAGGAGGTCGAGGGCCTCGACATCGGCGAGCACGGCAACGAGGCCTACCACGGCTTCGTGCTGGCCCGCAACGAATAGCCTCCGTCCAGAAGAGTGCCCCGCGCCCGGGAGACGCGTTCCGCCACGCCCTCCCGGGCCGGGGCCTTGACGGCTTCGGACACGACACGGACAGGCCGTCCGTTGCTGCCTTGGCACTCGGTTCGACTTTTGCCGTTTTTGAGTGCCGGGTAGCGGCCACCCGGCACGTAGGTCAGGGGTGCCCACGCCCCGTCGCCGGACGTTCGCTGCGGCCCTCCGGCACCCCACTCTCTCGGCGGCGTCTGCGCTCCGCCATCCATGGCTCCGCTGGCCGCCCGAGGCACTGCTTGCTGTCGCGGAAGGTGACTTCGACGCTCCGGCGCATCGCGTACCAGCGGATGACCTGCTCGGCCGTCGCTTCGTGACACGTCGAATACAAGGCTGCCTTGCCTCGCCCGCCTTCCACGGCCTCGCTGGCCACGATCCGGAGCGGTCGATCCGGCACGGCGAACACCCGTGCAACCTGATCGGCGATGCGACTGCGGTACGACCGACCGTCGATCGAGAGCGAGACGCGACGACATCTGCCTGCGAGCATGTCCGCCGGACTGGACAACCTCTGCCCACGCTTGCGCGGCCTGCCGTTCGTGCCCGGCAGACGCTCGGGCCTGGTGTCGTACAACCGCGCTGCCAGAAGCAGGCGACTCGTCAGATCGCAATGACCGGGCTGCTTCGCGAGCACGTTCCGCCCGCCGCAGGCGCTGTCGGCCACAACGTGAAAACGCCTGTTTTCATGGACACCGCACAGAATGTGAAGCATCTCGACGCCCAGTTCCGGCCTCGTGCGGTAACGGCCGCCGTGCTTCGCCACGGTCTGCCGATTGACGTACGGACGAACGAACGGCGGCAGGAAGATGCAGTGCCCCGGGCGGAATGGAAAGTCCACCATCACGCCGAGCACCACCCAACCGTGACCCCAGCGCACGAACGCGAGGCTCCGAGTCGAGGCCAGCGGGCCATGATGCATCCCGGTGCCGAACATGCGGAGGCCACGCTTCCGCGCCAGCGTGTCATCGAGGCCGGGAATCACCCCCTCAAAACTGCGAGAGTCGAACGAACTGTCCGTGGAAAACGTCATCCATGACCTTTTTCCACTCGGCCGACCTGTGGACTCGAAGACCGAAGGCGAAGCCGAGGCAACGCCGAGGGTTTCCACGGTCGGCGATCGTCGCATTGACCTGCCCCCCTCTCGGTGCCGTGCCGATCGGCCTCTCGGCCGTGGAGTTCGCGAAGGTCGCGGCCCTCGCCGGCGGCCGGCTGGCCGACGTCGTGGTCGACGCCACGGGCAGCGCCGCGAGCATGGTCCGCCCGCTCGCCTGCGCCGCCTTTGGCGGCCGCGTCGTCTACGTCGGCATCGCGCAGGCCGACCTCGTCTTCCCGCACGCGCCGGTGATGCACCGCCGGGAACTCACGCTGCTGGCAAGCCGCAACGCCCTGCCCCGCGACGTTACGCGGATCATCGCCCTCATCGAAGAGGGCCGGATCGACGCGGTGCCCTGGATCACGCACCGCATCCCGTTCGCCGACACGAGCGCCGCCTTTCCCCGCCTGCTCGAACCTTCGAGCGGCGTCATCAAGGCCGTCGTGGAACTCCCGGGCTGATTCAGCCCGGCCGCCAGCCGCCGTTGACGTTGACCACCTGGCCGGTCACGAAGCCCGCCGCGGGCGAGGCCAGCCAGCGGACCGCGGCGGCGACGTCCGCGGGCGTGCCCCAGCGGCCGAGCATGCTCTCGCGGACGGCCCGCCGCTGCCAGGCCTCGCTCGCATGCTCCCCCCACGCGGTGCGGATCCAGCCGGGGGCCACGCAGTTCACGCGCACCCGCGGCGCGAGCGACTTGGCGAGGCTCCGCGTGAAGGCCATCACGGCGCCCTTGGCGGCCGCGAACAACTGCCCGCTGTCTCCCTCCATGCCGGTCTCGGCCTGGTCCCAGCCGATCGTCACGATCGTGCCGCCGGCGCGGTCCCGCATCCACGCCCCGAGCGCGCGGGCGAGGAGCATCGTCGCCGCCACGTCCACCCGCAGGAGCGCCTCGAGCTTCCGCTCGAACGGCCATTTCGCCGCCACGCCCGTGAGCACGTCGACGCCCGCCACGAGCACGACCGTGTCGAGCGTCGGCAGCGCGGCCGTGACGTCCGCCGCGAGGCGGTCCACCCCGCCGTCCGAGCCGAGGTCGGCGAGGAACGTGCCCGCGTGGCGGCTCTCCGCCGCGAGCAGGCCCGCGACCTCCGCGGCCCCCTCGGCGCTCCTGCCATGCACCGCCACCGCGGCCCCGGCCCGCGCCAGTTCCAGCGCCACCGCGCGGCCGATGCCGCGGGTCGATCCCGTCACGAGGGCGGTCCGTCCGGCGAGCCCGCTCATGCCGTCTCCTCCGCGGGTGCCGGGCCGGCCCCGTCGCGCGCGAACCAGGCGAGCAGCGGCGGCAGGATCACGAGGTCGGCGACGAGCGACGCGGCCAGCGCCGCGATCGTGAGGCCGCCGAACGTCCGCAGCGCGGGATTCGCGCTCCAGGTCATCGGCGCGAGCCCCGCGGCCAGCGTGAGGCACATGATCACCATCGCCGGCCCCGACGAGGCGAGCGCCCGCTCCACCGCGGCCCGCACGCCGAGCCCGCCCGCCAGCTCCTGCCGGAAGCGGCTCACGAGGTGGATCGTGTTGTCGTCGGCCAGGCCGAGGCAGACGCTGAAGGTGAGCACCCCGGCGATCCGCAGCGGCTCGCCGAGCGCCGCGAGGCTGCCGGCCGCCGCGACCACCGGAAACATCGTCGGCACGAGGCAGATCAGCCCCAGCCGCACGGAGCGAAAGGCCGCCATCATCGTGGCGATGATCACGACCGACGACACGAGCAGGCTCGCCGCCGTGTCGCGGATGATGCCCTGGAGGTTCGACACCGACACGACGGCCGTGCCCGTCAACTCGCAGCGGACGCCGGGCTGGCGGACCTCGATCATGCCGAGGCTCCGCCGGATGTCGTCGAACACGCCGAGCAGCCGCCGCGCGCCGCAGTCGCTCGTGGGCACCATGACGACCGCGCGCCGCAGGTCCTCCCTGACGAAGTGGCCGCGGATCCGCTCCGGGATCCCCTCGACGTCGGCCATGGTCGCGTCGGCGACCGACCCGTCGCGAACGAGGCCCGCCGCGATGGTGAGCGCCGAGCAGGGCGTTCCCAGGCCCGGCCGGCCCGACACGGCGGCGTGCACGTCGCGGAGCACGTCGGCCGGCAGTTCCGGGTCGGCGTCGGCCGGCCACTCCACGACCACGCTCGACGGCAGCGAGCCGCCGAGCGACGCGTCGCAGACCTCCATCGCACGCGCGATCGCGCTGTCGGCGGGCACGTTCTCCCGGATGCAGGTGTCCACCCGAAGGTCGGCCGTGAGGACCGCCAGCACCGCGGTGGCGGCGAGCGCCGCGACCGCCGCCGTGCGGGGCCGGCGGAGCAGCCACCGCGCCCAGCGGACCGCCCAGCCGGCGTCGTCGGCCGGCGCCGCGCCGCGGGGCTGCACGCGGTCGCCGAGCGGGCCGCCGAGCAGCCACGGCATGACGGTGAGCACCGCCGCGAAGCCGAGCGTCGTGCCGAGCGCCGAGGTGATCCCGAACCGTCGGATCGCCTCCATCTCGGCGACCGCGAGGGCCCCGAAGCCGACGACGGTGGTGAACACCATGAGCACGCAGGCCCGGCCCACCGTCCGCATCATCCGCCGCAGGGCGTCGATCCGACCCAGCCCCGCCCGCCGCTCCCCGGTGAAGTCCACGATCATGTGGACGGTGTCGGCGAACGCGATCCCGTAGACGAGGCTCGGCAGCGCCATGTTGAAGCCGTTGAGGCTCCCGCCGAGCCAGCCCAGGGCGCCGAGGGCCCACAGCGTGCCGACCGCGGGGCCCGCCACCGCCGCGAGAACGGCGAACACGTTGCGGAAGGCGAGGACGCCCACGACCGCCGTGATCACGGCGCTCCAGAGGAACGACCGGAAGGCCTCCCGCTGCGTGAGGACGAGCATCTCGACGCGGGCCACCGGCAGCCCGGCGATCCCGACGGTGAGCGGTGTGCCCCGCGCGGCCTCCGTCACGGCGGCCGTGACCGCGGCCACCTGCGGCGCCACCTTCGACGTCGCCACCTCGCCGCCGACGAGCCGCGCGTGGAGGAACGTGGTGTCGCCGTCGGCCGAGAGGATCTGGCGGGCGACGGACGGGTGCACCAGGGCGAGTTGCCTCGCGCGGGGCAGGTTCTCGGGCGTGGGCGTGACGGGCACGAGCGGCAGGGCCGGCCGGTCGGGCCGCCGCGCGTCGAGCAGGCCGTCCACCGACTCGACCTCGGGCAGCGCCTCGAGCCGGGCGACGACCGTCCGCAGCGCCGCGATCGCCGGCGGCGAGAAGAGGTCGGCGGCCCGCACCGAGACGATCACGTCGGTGTCGTCGGGGCCGAAGTCGGCGAACAGCCGCTGGAGGCCCTCCCACTCCGGGCCCGGCCGGTGGAAGAGCGCGCGGGGATCCTCGTCGAGGCTGAGGCGGAACAGGCCCGCCACCGCGAGGGCCGTGAGCGCGAGGATCGCCAGCCCCAGCCAACCGCGGCGGTCGCAGACGAAGTCGGCGTAGGCGTTCATGACGTGCCGATGCGTCCGCTCAGGGCCGCGCCGCGGCGGATGGCGGCGCCTCGTCGCGTCGCGACGACGGGTCGTCGGGAAGATCGACCGGGAAGCGGTAGCAGGCGGCCTCCTCGGCATTCCGCACGAGCAGACGGCCCCGCGCCACGCACGGGTTGTTCCACGTCTGCCCGGACAGCGCGGCGAGCCGCCCGCGGACGCGATGCCCCCCGGGCGTGCACTCGACGAACACGATCTCGCCCGACTCCGCCTGCACGACGAGCAGGTCGCACACCCGCAGCACCTGCCCCTGCCCGTAGCGCCCCCCCTTCCAGGCGCGGACGCCGTCGGCCACGCGGACGCACTCCAGGATGCCGTCGGAGAGGCCGTAGGCGTGCCCCTCGTGGATCGTCACGTTCGTGAACTTCGTCTTGAGCATGCCGGGCTGCGACCACGCGCGGCGGAACGCCGCCGCGTCGCCGGGTTCGGGCTCGAAGACCGCCGCGCCGATTCCGTAGCCCTTGGAGATGAAGATCCGGCCGTCCCCGAGCACGTGCGGCTGCGAGCAGGTGGCGTCGGAGTTGGAGTGGCCGGGCCAGTCGAAGCCCCACAATTCGCTGCCGTCGACGGGATCGTAGGCGGCCACGCGCGACTCGTTGACCGCGAGCACGACCTCGCGGCCGGCGACGGTGCGGAGCTCGGGAGTCACGTAACTGATCTGGTCGGTGCCTGCCATCCAGCGGCGCTCGCCCGTGACGCGGTCATAGGCCGCGAGCGACACGGCCGGCGCCGTGGCCGGCGGCTCGAGCGGACCTCCGCCCGGCACGATCACGAGGTCGGCGGTCACCAGCGGCGAGCCCGCGCGACCCCAGGCCACGGCGGCCACGTGGGCCGCCGCGTCGATGTCGAGATCGTCCACCACGTTCTTCCGCCACAGCACCCTCCCCGTGGCTCCGTCGATCGCGTGCAGCCAGCCGGTGGCGCCGGTGGCGTAGACGATGCCCTCGCGGATCGTGGGCGTGGACCGCGGCCCCACCCCGCCGAGCACCGTCTCGTGCCGGCAGGCCACGGCCACGTTCCACTCGGGCATGCCGTCATCGACGCCGTAGCAGGCGATCACCTCCTCATCACCGCGCTGTTCGAGCGTGACCGCGTGCTCCCCGCACACGGCGAAGCCGCTCCAGCCGGCGCCGATCGGTCGCCGCCACGCTTCGCCGTAGTCCGTCGCCGTGGACGGGATCGCGAACTCGTCGATGCCCGCGTTGCCGCCTGACCCGAGGAACCGCGGGAAGTCCTTCCCTGACCGGTCATTCACCCAGGGCCCGGCTGCGCCGGCACCCGTCGCGGCGGCGGCCGGCGCAGGTGTCGGCTGGGGCAGGAGCCGGTCGCGGGACGGCCGCCACCGCCACGCGAATTCGGGCACGAGATCGCCTGAGACCCGCTCGATGCGGAGCGCCGCACACCCCAGCGCCACCCCGCCGAGCAGGCCCAGGGCGACCGCCCGCTTGGACCGCCGCGAGTGGCCGCTCTGCCAGACGAACCATCCGAGCAGCGACACGAGCCCCGAGAAGCCGAGAATCAGCGTGATGATGTTGCGGACCGCCTGGTCCACGATCTCGCCGGCGACCGGCTGCAGTCCGCCGCCCCGCACGAGCGCGATCGCGGCGGCGAGCGACGCGAGCGTCACGAGCACGCGGCGCGGCGGCCAGAGCTGAGGCGGGACGTTCGCCGGCGGGGCGTCGGGGGTCGTCGCGCGCATGACACTGATATCCTGGACGGAGCGAGAAGACAGAGTCTACAGGTCGTGCGGCGCCGCGGTCGAAGGCCATGCGCTGCACGGCGGCACCGCGGCCGTTCCTTGTGACGCGCCCCGACGCTGACTAGACTCCGAGTCCGCTCCTCGAACGGCTTGCAAGGACCCGGGAATGCCCCGCACGAACGCCCCGCAGCCCGCCGCCCGGGGTCCGGCCGCGCCCGGCGTCCCAGGCCCCTCGACGACCGCCGTCCACGCCGGCGAGGACCGCGTCAAGCCGGGCTTCGCCATCACCGACCCGATCTTCGCGGCCTCGACCTACACCTTCGCCGACACGCAGGCGATCGTGGACTTCATCGAGCAGGCGCAGCCCCGCGAGGAGTACGGCCGCTACGGCAACCCCGGCGAGAAGGTCGTGGAGCGAAAGCTCGCGGCCCTCGAGGGGGCCGAGGAGGCGGTGCTGTTCTCGAGCGGGATGGCGGCCCTCGTCGGCCTCCTCATGGCCCACGTGAGCGCGGGCGATGAGATCGTGTTCTTCGACGAGTGCTACCACCGCAGCCGCGAGTTTTGCCGCAAGCACCTGACGCGCTTCGGCGTCGGCTTCCGCGAGGTCGCCACCTGCGACTACGCCGCGATGGAGGCGGCGATCACGCCCCGGACGAAGTTCCTCGTCAGCGAGTCCCCGACGAACCCGCACCTGAGCGTGGTGGACGTGGCCCGGTTCGCGGAGATCGGCCGGCGGCACGGCGTGCTCACGCTCATCGACGCCACGCTCTGCTCGCCCGGCAACCTGCGGCCGCTCGAGTGCGGCGTGGACTTCGTGCTCCACTCGTGCACGAAGTACCTCGGCGGCCACAACGACCTGCTCGCGGGCGCGGTCGCGGGCGCCGCGGAGAAGCTCGATCCCGTGCGGAAGCTTCGCGGAATCATGGGGGGGGTGAGCTCGCCCCACAACGCCTACCTGCTGGAGCGCGGCCTGAAGACCCTGGCGCTGCGGATGGAGCGGCACAACGCGAACGGGCTGGCCGTGGCCCGGTTCCTCGAGGGGCACCCGCGGATCGAGCGGGTGCTCTACCCCGGCCTCGAGAGCCATCCGTTCCACGACGTTGCGCGCCGGACCCTCCGCGGCTGCGGCGGCCTGGTCACCTTCTTCATCAAGGGGGCCGACGGCGGCCCGGCCGACTGGCGGACGACCGCCGCCGTCGTCGATGCCGTCCGCATCCCGCGGATCGGGCCGAGCCTGGGGGGCGTCGAGTCGCTCATCGAGCAGCCGCTCGTCATGAGCTACTGGAACTACACGCCCGCCGAGCGGGCCGCCTTCCGGATCGCGGACAACATGATCCGCCTCGCCTGCGGCATCGAGGACGCCGACGACCTCGTCGCCGACCTGGCCCGCGCCCTCGACGCACAGTAGCCAAGTTGCCTCGCAACTGGAGCCTGCCTGGATCCCGGTCGCAAGGCGACCGGGCTACGGATCGGGGCCGAGCCCCGTAGCGGCACATGCCCACGCGGCAATTCAGGCAAGCTGAAAAACCTCCTCCGATTGCAGTGATTTTGGCGGAAGTTCCGGACGTGCCGGTGCCGATGACTATGCCGATCGACTAGCCCGTGCCGCGCCACGAGGGCGCCGCACGTGCGGGTCGCGGAGGACGAGTCATGACGATGGCCATTCGCACGCTGCGGTTCGGGAGCATCCTGGGAGCGCTGGCCGCGGCGGTGTTCGCGACCGCCCTGGCGGCCGAGGCCGACACGGCTGCCGGCGCGGGACAGGCCCAGTTGAAGTGGACGCCCCACCGCGCGTCCGCGGCCCCCGTCGTCGAGGCGAGCCCGACGGCAGAGCCGCGGGCCGCCACCCCGCCGCGGCTGCAGACCGTGCCCGCCGGTGCCGCCACCGTGCAACTGCCCGACGAGGTGCCCGCCGTCGCCCCGGCCCGCACCCGACCGACGCCGCCCCCGACGACGCGTGCGCCGGTGCGGCAGCCGCGGCGGCCGAGCCCCGCCCCCGTCTCGCCCGACGCCGTCCTCGGCGTGGACCTCTTCCGCACGCCCACCCGCGGCGGTGCGGCCCGCCCGATCCTCGACGACGAGACTCCGGCGGGTGCCGCCCGGCGCCAGGTGGAGCGGCTCGGCAACGGCCTCGCGCCGCGGCCGGTCGGCGGCCGGCGTCCCGAGCGTCTCACCGCCGGCATCGACGCCCTGCCCTCGGTGATGCGCCAGGGACCGCAGGAGCAGATTCCCGCGCAAACCGACGCCGTGGACCCGCCGGAAGCCATCCCCACGCCGGCGCCGCGCGACGCGGGCGGCATGCCCGGCACCGCGCCGCCGGCGATGGACCTCGACATGCCCGGCGACCCGACCATGATGGGCGGCCCCGACGGCCTCATGCTCGGCGACTACCCGTCGGAGCTGCACGTCGAGTCGTTCTACGACGACCCCTACGCCTGCGAGGACGACGACCCGCTGTGCCAGCACTCGGGCCGCATCTGCGCCTGGCTGCGGCGGTTCGGCCGCCCCTACTACGGCTGGAGGTGGTACCGCGACTTCACCGCCGGCGCCGGTGCCGTGGCCTTCACGAACGCCGCCGACCTCGGGCTCAACGGCAACTTCGGCTTCAACGAGTACCTCAACCAGGGCATGCCCTTCTGGAACGCCTTCGGGGTGGGCTGGCAGGTCGGCGTCCGGGGCACGCAGACGAACTTCCAGGACTCGAACGTCAACCTTCCCGGCGGCCGCCTGCACCGGACCGGCCGCGACCAGGTGTTCGTGACGACGGGCTTCTTCACCCGGGCCTTCGAGGGCCGCGGCCTGCAGGGAGGCGCCGTGTACGACTACCTGCACGACAACCTGTATGACGACATCGACGTGTCGCAGCTCCGCTACGAACTGAGCTACGTGTGGGGCTACCACGAGGTCGGGTTCTGGGGTGCGACGAACATCGGCGACCAGAACGGCATCTTCAGCCCCGTGCGGAAGAACCCCGGCGTGGCCAGCACCCTCGACCTCTACACGGCCTTCTACCGGCTGCAGTTCGGCGACGCGAACGAGTGGAAGGTGTGGGGCGGCGGCACCGGCTACGGCGACGGCATCGTCGGCTCGATCGTGCGGGCGCCGATGTCGCGGTCGTGGGGCCTCGAGGGCTTCTTCACCTACGTGATCCCGGGCAACTCGCAGACGGTCAACTACGACGGGCAGGGCACGACGTCCACCTATGCCCCGGCGGCATGGAACGTCGGCGTGAACGTGGTCTTCCATCCGGGCGGCCGGTCGCGGCGGAGCCTGGCGAGCCCGTACCGCCCGCTGTTCGACGTGGCCGACAACGGCACCATGATCCGCAGGCTCGGCGTCGTGACGCCCTGACGCGGTCCCGCCGGGGGGCACCCGGTTGCGAGGCAACTGGGCCACGGAGTGCGGTCGCCTCCCGATCGGAACGCGCGGGGGGCCCTCCGTCCCTGACGCCCGGGCGGGCTTTCGGGTATCCTCGCGAACAGGCGTGGCAGGCGGCCGAAGTCGCCGGCGCCCCTTCCCCCGTCCCGGACTCCCATGAACGCACCCGACCACCCGGATCCCTGGGCCTCGCTCGCCGACTCGCTGGGCGTGGGCCCCGGAGGCGAGTCAGAGCGGCAGCCCGCCCCGCAGCCGCCGGCGTCCCGCACACCCCCCCGCCCCGCCGATCGTCCGAAGCCCAAGCCACCGGCGCCATCCGCGAGCTGGGACGACATCGCGTCGGACCTTGGCATCGCACCGACGGCCGGGCAACCGGCTGCTCCCCGGGCCGCGGAGCCGCCGCGACCGGCGGCCCGACCGCCGCGGCACGAGGACCATCTCCCGCGCCGTGACGCCCCTGCGTTGGACGACGACACCGGCGGCCAGCGGCCGCGCCCGCCGGCCGGCACGGCGGCCGCGGCATCGCGCGACGACGTCCGCGGCGACCGTCCGCCCCGCGATCAGGAGGGACGCCCCACGCGGGACGACGACGGCGACGAGCACCGCGGGCGTCGGCGTCGCGGCCGCCGCGGTGGCCGGCGCCGTCGCGACCGGGACGACGCGGTGCGTTCCGACGACGCGGCACCCTCGCGTGATCACGCCGAGTTCGACAGCCGGCCGGAGGATCACGACCGGCCCCACGACGACGCAGCCCCGCGGGCCGAGTCCGCGGAGGGCCAGGCGGCCGACGCCGGCCAAGGATCTCCGCGCGGCGAGGGCGACGACGACCGGCCGCGCCGCCGGCGCCGCCGCGGCCGCCGCGGTGGCCGCAGCCGATCGCGCGAGCGAGAAGGAGCCGAACCGCGGGAGAGCGGCACGGCCACCCGGTCCGCCGACGACCGTGACGACGAGCCGCTGCCCACCAGCTACGGCATGCGGGCCCCGGCACGGCCGGCCGACGGCCGCGATCAGGGCGGCGACGCCGAGCGTTCCCGCCGCAACGAATCCGGCGAGGCCGGCCAGTCCCGGGGCCGACGGCGGCGGCGGGGCGGCGACCGCCAGGGCGGATCCGGCAGGGTCTCGGGCGAGCCCGAGCGGGGCCGCCGCTCGCGGCGGAGCCGCGACGACCGCGGCGGATCGTCGCGGGCCCGGCGGGCCGACTTCGCGCCCGTGTCGGGCGGCTACGACGAGGACGACGAGGGGCTCGATTTCCTGGGCGTCGAGGAAGCGTCCCGCGAGTCGGGCCGGCGTCCGACGCATGCCGTGACGGACGAGGTGCTCGCCGAGAGCGGCCTCGCCGATGTCCGCGACGTGCCGAGCTGGTTCGAGGCCATCGGCATCGTGATCGCCGGCAACCTCGACGCCCGCAACCGCGGCCGCGGCGACGGCGGACGCCGCGACCGCTGACGCCCCGTGGCCCGGTCGTCTCGCGACCGGGAATCCGGCCGGCCTCCGGTTGCAAGCAACCGGACTACAGTGCGCAGCCGGACTTCTGCAACGCGACCAAAAATCCGGTTGCAAGCAACCGGACTACGGCGGGAAACCGGACCACGGCCCGCGCCGCGCGGTCACTTCATCGCAATCGTGCGTGCGAGCGGCTTGAGGATCTGCTCCACGACGCAGGAGTCAAGCACGTCGCGGGCCGTGCGGGCCAGCCGTCCGAGCGTCTCGGCGTAGGTCGCGTCGGGGTCGAGGCTGCCGTACTGCCGTGCCGTCACGTAGACGCTCAGTTGCTCGTCGGCATACTCGCCCGTCCGCACCTGGAACGCGTTGGTCCGCGTCTCGGTGCTGACACGCACCTGGACGCGGCAGTCCTCGTCGAGGCTCACCGTCAACGACGGCTCGAAGTTGATGACCCGACCGCCAGGCAGCTCGCCGACCCGGTCGAAGGCCGCCCCCACGCCGAGCGCCTCCGCCAGGAGCGCGTTGTGGTTGCCGCGATAGGCGAAGTCGAACCCGAACAGCACGTCGAGGGCTTCGCAGTCGAGCGGGCTCACGGAGAGGTAGGCCGGGGCGATCTCCAGCACGAGCCGGTGCTGGTCGAGCGCCGCCTCGAGCGTGGGCGGATTGAGCTGGCCCGAGCAGAGCCGCTTCGCCTCCACGGCGACCCAGCGGTAGCGGCCCTGGTCCTTGTCCTCCTCGAGCACGTACTCCCGCTTGTCGCGGCAGTAGAACTTCCGCATCGCGGGGTAGTGCCGCTGGAGCCGCTCGAAGTACTGGAGGATCGTCTCCCGCTGCGAGGGCAGCTCCATCTCCGTCGCCAGATTCACGTTGACGTAGAAATCGTCGGCCAGCGACGCGTAGGGCGTCATGCGATGTTCCCCGGGACGGGTGGTGACGGAACGGGTGGAAGTATACGGTCCCGGGCGGCGATCCGCGGCCTGCAGCGGGGTCTCGCCCGACGCTGGCGTCGGCCCTCGAACCTCGTCATAATCGCATGCAGGCGCACCGCGGACGGGCCGCCTGCGACGACGTCAGCACCCTGCCATGCCACCCCCGACCGACGACCAGTCGCTCCCGCCCGAGCGGATCGCGATCGAGCAGCGCCGCGACGGCGCCATCGTGGTGCGGGTGAAGTCCGAGGGACCGGACCGGTCGCGGCTGCCCGACGCGGTCTTCTCCTTCCGCTGCGGCGACCCGCAGTACGCCTACTGGCTGCGGCGTCTCGGCGAACGGCCGGCCGGCTCCTGAGGCCGCCCGCCCGCGTCACTCCTCCCGCGAGCTCGCGATCAGCGAGATGAACTCGCGGTTGCTCTTGAACTTCGCCAGCTGCTTCGTGAGCTGCTCCATCGCGTCCACGTGGTGCATGCTCGACAGCGTCCGCCGCAGCATGTTGCAGGCGTGCAGCGTGTTGGGGTCGAGCAGCTTCTCCTCGCGGCGGGTGCCCGACTGCGAGATGTCGATCGCCGGCCAGACGCGGCGGTCGGCCAGCTTCCGGTCGAGCACCAGCTCCATGTTCCCGGTGCCCTTGAACTCCTGGAAGATGAGCTCGTCCATGCGGCTGCCGGTGTCGATGAGGGCGGTGGCCACGATCGTCAGCGAGCCCCCCTCCTCGAACACGCGGGCCGTGGCGAACAGCTTCTTGGGGATGTCGAGGGCCTTGATGTCGACGCCGCCCGACATCGTGCGGCCGGTGTTGCCGACCCACTTGTTGAAGGCCCGGGCCATGCGGGTGATCGAGTCCATGAGCAGGAACACGTCCTTGCCCGCCTCGGCCATCCGCTTGCAGCGCTCGATGACGAGCTGCGACAGTCGCACGTGGCTCTCCACGTCGCAGTCGAGGCTGCTGGCGAGCACCTCGCCCTTCACGGTCCGACGCATGTCGGTGACCTCTTCGGGCCGCTCGTCGACGAGCAGCATCACCAGGGCGAGCTCGGGGTGATTGGCCGAGACGGCCTGCGAGATCTGCTGCAGCATCACGGTCTTGCCGGTCCGCGGCGGGGCCACGATCAGGGCCCGTTGCCCCTTGCCCAGCGGCGTGAGCAGGTCCATGACACGGGTCGTGAGCGGCTGCTGGCCCATCTCCAGCCGCAGCCAGGTCTCGGGGTTGAT
>JBJTPA010000226.1:0-7137 GCA_046074885.1 Planctomycetaceae bacterium | reverse complement strand
GGAACCGAGTGGCAAACTTCTTTCAGGTACTGGATATAATCTTTGTGCAGGTCATCCATGTCCTGACTGGTAGTAAGATCAGGTGTATGATCATCACCGAAAATATCGCCCAGGGACATCATAAAATCTGCGCTGTCTTTGGCCTGATTGGCCAGGGTAATCTTATACATGTTGCGTATCCAGCTCACCTGGTACGGCGGCATCGTGAACGGATGGGACAACTGGGATTCGGGCACGTCGCTGGCCTCGAACACCTGGTATCAGTACTTCAACAACAACGCCAACTTCCTCGGCGGTGCCTCGCTGAAGAGCTCCGACGAGAAGCAGACGCTGACGATCTTCGGGATGTCAGGCAACATGATGAACCCCGTGTTCACCGGGCCGCTCGCCGGGACGGCGATCAACGCGAACCGGTCCTACCTGAGCACGGTCTACGTCAACCAGTTGTCCGACAAGCTGACCTACGTCTTCCAGAACGACAACGGCTGGCAGTTCGGGCTCCAGGACGGCATGTACACCCCCACCGCGACCCAGGGTGACAACGGCCTCGCCCAGTGGTACGGCCTCGTGAACTACCTGTTCTACGAGTTCAACGAGAAGCTCATCGGCGGCCTGCGGTTCGAGTACTGGCGTGACAACAACGGCTTCCGCATGGTCACGCAGGGCCGCAACGTGAACTACAACTACTGGCAGCCCGGCACCGGCTTCGGCGGCTTCCAGGGGAACTTCTGGGAGGTCACGTGGGGCCTCAACTGGCTGCCCAGCAAGAACTGGCGCATCCGGCCCGAGCTGCGGTACGACTGGTACACGCCCGACAACATGGGGGCGGGCCCGCTGCCCTACGGCGGCCGCGGCCTCGGTGGCGACAAGTACGGCCAGCTTTACGGCGGCTGCGACGCGATCTGGCAGTTTTAGCCGCACGCGAACGACGGGCATCCAGCCCGTGTTCGCGAGAGCCGTCCGGCCGAAGCCAAGGTTCGGCCGGACGGCCGGCTGCTCGCACCTCCGGGCTCGCAGGGCCGCCGCTGAGCGGTGCCACTGGGGCATCCCGCCGAGGCGGTGGTCGGAGTCGCGTGGGGGCACGGGTTTCTCCATCCCGCCCATCGTGCCGGGCTTCAGTTTCGCGCTCGAACGATCGGCGTTTCGCTTCAACGGGCAATGGTTTCGGGTCGATAACGACGGTGACGGTTCTGCGGACCCAACGATCAGGATCCAGGCATGCTCACCCCGTCCATCACGCTTCGCCGCGGTATCCGCGTCGTGCGTGGCGCCGCGTGGGGGGCGATCGCCGCGGCCGTGATCGCCGCCATGGGATTCACGGCGGCGAATGCCGCGAGCGCGTGCCCGGCGTCGGCCGACTGCGACGTCGTTCACCGTGACGTTTCCACGGGGGGCGGCCCGGTCGCGATCCCCGTGGTCGTCGCCGACCGTGCTCCCTGCCGGGAGGCGGGACTGCGTCGGACGAAGCACGATGGCCCTGCCGGCGCCCGCGGCAAGGTGCAGGGAGTCGTCGAGTGGATCGCTGATGCGTCGGCAGGGCGGCGGCACGGCCGCCGGCCCCGATCCGCTGCCGCCGGAGCGATCCCTGCTCCGAGCGTCGATCTCAGCCGGCTCTGCCGGTTGACGTGTTGAGCCGGGCGTTCGCCATTCGGGCTTGATCGCACCGCAGCCGGTTCGCGCACATGCGACCGCGCTTGACGGATCGCGATTTCGCGGATGCGACCGATCTGCCTCACCACGGACGACACCATGGGCTTCCCGATTCGACGTGCGCCGCCGCGGCGATTCTTCACAACGCTGGTCGCCGCCGGCCTGGCCATCGCGGGCCCGGCGATCGCGCAGGATTCGCCGCCAACGCCGCAGAACTCACTCGACCGGCCGTTCCGGCTGTTCCAGTTCGATGCGTTCAGCATGGATCCGGTCCTGCCCGACGAGCCCTTCTCGACCGCCGGTCGCGAGACCGAGCCCGACCTCGAAAAATACCCCCACATCTTCTCCACGGACGTCTGGGACCGCGACAACTTCTGGTACACGCCGCGGGCCACGGTGTTCCAGGACGAGGTTCCCGACAACTGGGACCCGATGAAGCTCATCAACACCGACCGCCCGGACTTCACCGACGTGGCCACGGTCGTGGGCAAGGGTGTCACGCAGTTCGAGAGCGGCTGGAGCTATCGCAACCATGGCGATCCGCAGGGGGCGTGGGACCGCAACACCGTGCCCGAACTGCTCGTCCGCCATGGCACGAGCGATCGCTTCGAGTGGCGGATCAAGTGGGACCTTGGCTACACGAGCACCGTGTACCGGGACTACGCGACCGGACAATCGCAGACGGTTGCCGGGGCCTCCGATGTGCAACTCGGCTTCAAGTGGATTCTCGTCGACCAGGATGACTGGGTGCCCCTGCAGACCGTCGTCACGAGACTGTGGGTGCCGACGGGCTCACGGGCCTACTCCGCCGACACCGTCCAGGGCGGGTTTTCCTACATCTACAACTGGCAGGTCCGCCGTTGGTGGTTCATCCGCGGTGCCACCGGCTGCGACTGGTTGACCACGCCATCGCCCGTGTTCAACGCCCCCGGCCTCGGCGCCGCCCCGATCGCCGGCTTCCAGCGGGACTCCGGCGTGCTGGGATCCCAGTCGATCTCGTCCTACTTCCAGTTGTGCGAGCGGGTCGGCATGTTCGCCGAGTGGTTCATGTTCTTCCACGACCCGGTGCAAGGCAGCCGCTCGGACCACTTCATCGACTACGGCTGGTACTACTACATCACGCCGAATCTGCAGCTCGACGCCCGCATCGGCTGGCGGCTGGGCGGCGTGACCGACGAGTACTTCACCGGCGCCGGCCTCTCCTGGCGGCGGAATAATTGACAGGCAAAACCCCGGCTTCCTGTCGCCGATGGCAGGCGGATGCCCGCCCTGAGTCGGTCGCCGATGCCGGCTGGCCGCAGCCGAGGTGCGGCCGGCCGGCAAACTGCTCGCACCTCCGGGCTCGCAGGGCCGCCGCTGAGCGGCAGCACCGTCCTCCGCCGGGAGCGCGTGGCAGAGGTCATCCGTCCCCAAGAAGCCCGGAGCGCGAGCGACGGGACTGCGTAGCCCGGTTGCCTCGCAACCGGAACTGCAGGCCGGATTCCGGTCGCGAGGCGACCGGGCCACGGGGGGGGGGACAAGCATGCCGGGCGGGCTGAACGCCGGGCCGTGTTCCTGGCGATGGGAGCCCTCGACATGCGCCCGGAGGTGGGGCGGCCCGACAGTGACCAAGCGCCGCCACGCGCAAGTTCAAGGCCTGCGGTAAAGATGGGCGGTTTGGGTGTGCGGCGGAATCTGCACAACTGAAAGAGTTTTACAGGTCGGACGTTCCACCCCTAGCCTTTTTGCCTGAACCCCGCTCGTGAGGCTCGCGGACCGCCTCGAATCGGCCCGATGAAAAGGCGGGGTGGCAGGGAGGCAATGTCGGATGACTGAAAGCAGGGATCGCGGCACGTCCGGTTGGCCGCAGCGGCGGCGGGGCTTTGGGCCGACTGTGCGGGCGTGCATCGCGGCGACCTGCCTCCTGGCCGGCTCCGCGTTCGCCGGCGATGGCTGGCTGACGAGCTACGACGCGGCCATGGAGGCCGCCCGCGAGCAGCAGAAGCCGGTGCTCACGATCTTCACGGGGAGCGACTGGTGCCCCCACTGCCAGACGCTCGAGGACCAGGTCCTCCACACCGAGACGTTCCGGGCCTGGGCGTCCGGCCGCCTCGTGCTCCTCATGATCGACCTGCCAAAACAGGGCATTTCGGCCGAGGAACGGGCCACCCGGTCCCGGGTGTGCATCAAGTACGGGGTGCGGACGTTCCCCAGTGCCGTCCTCATCGACCCGCAGGGCAGCCCGATCACCTCCCAGTCCGGCTACCTCGGCCAGTCGGCCGACGCCTGGGTCGCGACGCTCGACGGCCACCTGCCGAAGACCGCGGCCGGCCCGGAGCATCCCGCCGTGGCCGCGCTCGACGACGCCGTCGAAACCGCGAGGGAGGAGCGGCGGCCCGTCCTCGTGCTGGTCTCCCGTCCGAGCGACTCGACCGCGAGGAAAAGGATGGAATCCCTCATCGAGGACCCGGAATTCGGTTCCTTCGCCCGGGAGAACTTCGTGGTCGCGGAGATCCCGGCCGCCGGACCGGCCGCAGGCGAACGGCCCGAGGCGCTTCGCAGCCTGCTCGGCGACGAGGCCGAGGCCGCCGAGGGGGTCGCCGTGATCGTCACCGACGACGGGCAGACCCCGCTCCACACGGAGTCGGGCACCCAGTCGCCGCAGCGGGTGGTCAGCGGACTGCGGCGGTTCCTCGCCGCCCGCCAGACGACTCGCCGGTGAGCCGCTAACCGCCCCGCGCCAGGCGGGGGGCTGCCGCCGGCATGACCGCCGCCGGGGCGGCGGCGACCGAGTGCGGGCGGGCGGAGGTCAGCCCGGCCACGATGGGCGTCGACAGCCCTGCCAGCCCGCAGCCGCCGATCGGGAGCAGTGCGAAGAGCGGCGCGGCCAGCCACGGCGCCCACACGGCGGCACACGAGGCTTCGCGGACGGGCGGGGACGTCGTCATGCGGCCGGGGAGATACAGCCCGGCCGGGCCACGATCAAGACCGCCTGGGGTGGAGCACGAATGGCCAGGGCGGGGATCGAACCCGCACGGAGATCGCTCTCCCCGGGATTTTAAGTCCCGTGCGTCTGCCAGTTTCGCCACCCGGCCGGGGCTGCGTCGGCCTCGAGCATACCCCCCGCCGTCGCGGTTCTGCGCGGGCCGCCGTGCGCTACAATCCGGAACCGCACGCCGGGCCCGCCCGACCCCGCCCCGTCCCGGACCCCCGATGCCCCAGCCCCCGACATCCGACCAGACCGCCGGCCACGCCGCGGTGGCCGTGTTCCGCGGGATCGACGGGTTCCTCGGCACGAGGGCGTCGTTCGGCATGGACGTGGTGCTCGTCGGGCTCATCGCGCTGTTGCCCGTGCTGGCCCGGAGCATCGCCCTCGTCCGCCGCGGCCGCTACGCCGCCCACAAGGCCCTGCAGTTGTTCATCGTGGCCGCGCTCGCCGCGGCGATCGTCGTCTTCGAGATCGACATCCGGCTCGTCAGCGACTGGAAGGCCCGGGCGGCGGCGAGCCCGTGGTGGCCCGCCGGGGTGCTCTGGGCTCTCGGGATCCACCTCGTTTTCGCGGTGACGACCTTCGCGCTCTGGGCCTGGGTCGTGTGGGAGGCCCTCGCCCGGTTTCCCGCGCCGCCGGCGCCGGGAGCCCACGGCCCGCGCCACCGCCGCCTTGCCCGGATCGCGGCCGCCGACCTCGTGTGCACGGCCGTGACCGGCGGCGTCTTCTACTGGCTGGCCTTCGTCGCCGGCTGATGCGGCTCCCACAGGAGCCTCGCGCTTCCGCGATCACCTCGTCTCGTGGCCCGGTCGCCTCGCGACTGGAATCCGACCCGTGGATCGACCGCACAATCCGGTTGCGAGGCAACCGGACCACGGGTCGGATCGCGCGTGAGGATCACGTGTGACACGTATGAGATCCGCGGCTGCACAGCAGGATGCCGCCGAAGTAGAGCAGGCTCAGGGGCACCGCCAGGAACAGGAGGCTGTAGGGGTCCGCCGGCGTGAGCACCGCCGACACGAGCACGATCACGAGCACCGCGGCCCGCCACTGCTTCGCGTAGGTTTCCGCCTCCACGACCCCGATCCGCTCGAGGAACAGCATCACGAGCGGGAGCTGGAACCCGATGCCGAAGCCGATCGGCAGGATGAGCACGAACGACATCCACTCGCTGATCCGCGGGTCGGGGTCGAGGCCGAGCCAGGCGTTGAAGGCCAGCAGGTAGTCGAGCACGAAGTCGAAGACGAAGAAGAAGGCGAGCAGCACGCCCGCGAGGAACAGGCCGATGCTGGCCGGCAGGAACGTCCACACCCAGCGCCGCTCGTGGGAGTAGAGGCCCGCGGCCACGAACGTCCAAAGTTGGTAGAAGATCCAGGGGCTCGCGAGCACGACGCCCACCAGCAGGGCCGCCTTCACGTAGATCCCGAAGGCCTCCTGCGCGGAGAGCGTGGTGATGCTCACCCGCGGGTCGCGCGCGAGCGGCTGCCAGAGCAGGACCGGCACGAGCGAGTCGGCGTCGAAGGCTGCCGTGCCGGAGGCCGCCGGCGCGGCCGGGCCCGTCGATCCCGAGAGCACGCGGGCCAGCCGGTCGGCGTGGATCTCGCGAAGCTCGAACGACAGCCCCCGCCGCTCGACGGCATCGACAACCTCGGACCGGGCGTAGGGCAGGGGGGCGCCGCCGGCCGTGCGGGGCTTCCAGGCGTCGAAGGTCTCGAGCGAGCGGCCCGTGTAGTAGTTGCCCAGCGCCCGCCGCAGCGGCTGCTCGACGAGGTGCACGACCGGCCGGGCGACGAAGAAGCCGACGAGCACCGTCACCGCCAGGCCCGCGGAGGCGCGGATCAGGCAGGTGCGGAGCTCCTCGAGGTGCTCGCCGAACGTCATCGTCGAGCTTTGGAACAGGTCTTCGTCGCTGGTGCGGGGCATGGGACAACTCTAATTGCCGGGCGGGAGGCGTGCCGATGGGCCATCACGAGGGGCGGATATTCCCGCCAGGAAGCCTCAATCGCCAGCGCGGGGAATGCGGTTCGTCACGTCGTCCGGGAATCGCATCGCCGTTGGGCCTGCCACCCGTAATCCCGTCGCTTGCGCTCCGGGCTTCCCTGATGGAGCGATGACGCCTCCCGTCACGCCCCGTATTTGCCGAAGCGGCCGGCGTGGGCCATCGCGAGGAGCATGAGGTGCTTGGCCGGGAAGATGCCGAAGCCGCCCCGCAGGCAGTCCCGCTCCGAGAACTTCGCCAGGCCGTCCGGCCGGCAGGCGTCGGCCACGAGGAGCGTCGGCACCGGATGCCAGGAGTGGCTCTTGAGTTTGCTCGGCGTCGAGTGGTCGCCGGTCACGATCAGCACGTCGGGCTTCAGGGCCTCGATCCGCGGCAGGATCGCGTCGAGCTCCTCGATCCGCTTCACCTTCTGCGGGAAGTCGCCGTCCTCGCCCGTGGAATCCGTGTACTTGAAGTGCAGGAAGAAGAAGTCGTAATCCTTCCAGCACTTCGCCAACTCGTCCACCTGCTCGGCGAGCGT
>JBJTPA010000225.1:0-6363 GCA_046074885.1 Planctomycetaceae bacterium | reverse complement strand
CTTGGCGGCCAGCGCAGCCACGACCAATCCGCCTGCGGCGGATCGGTGCCCGGCGCAGCGCAGCCGCCACAGAGTGAGCAAGCCCCGGAGGGCGCGGCGAACGTCCGGCGATGGGGCATGGGCAGCCCCGAGCCACGCGTGACGCCGATCAAACTGTCATGCACCTGCCGTGCCGAACAGGATTGCCGGGAGGGCCGCCGCGAACGTCCGGACGAGATGGCACGGGCGACCCCGGCCCACGCGAGGGTTTTCAGCCGACCGTTCCGCCTTGCGACGCAGCCCCGGATTCCCTACCCTTCCCGCCCCGCCGGGAGTCCCGGCGGCCGCAGGGAGGCTCGTCCCATGTCGTTCACGCTCGCGGACCTGGCCGCGCGGGTCGGGGGCACGCTCGTCGGTGACGGCGCGATGCCCGTCACGGGTGCCGCCACGCTCGAGACCGCCGGCCCGGCCGACGCCACGCTCGTCGATGCGGCCGAGCGGCTCCACCTGCTCGCGAAATCCAAAGCCGGCGCCGCGATCGTGCCGGCCGGATCGGGGCCGCTCGACCGGCCCACGATCGAGGTGGCCGACGTGCACGCCGCGTTCGCGGCCGCCGTGACGCACTTCCGCCCGCCGCGCCCGCGGGCCCGCGCGGGCGTGAGCCCCAAGGCCGACGTCCATCCCACGGCGCGCCTCGCCGCCGACGTGGACGTCGGCGCGTTCGCCACGATCGGCCCCAACGTCGAGGTCGGCCCGGGCGCGACGATCCACCCGGGGGCCCACGTCATGGCCGGCACGCGGATCGGCGCCGGCGCCGAGATTTTTCCCAACGCGGTCCTCTACGAGAACACGGTCGTCGGCGACCGCGCGATCGTCCACGCGGGCGCCGTCCTCGGCGCCCACGGCTTCGGCTACAAGCCCACGGCCGATGGCTACCGGCTCTCGGCGCAGCTCGGCTGGGTGGAACTCGGCCCCGATGTCGAGGTGGGCGCCAACACGACCATCGACCGCGGCACCTACGGCCCCACCGTCATCGGCGCGGGGTCCAAGCTCGACAACCTCGTCATGATCGCCCACAACGTCCGCGTGGGCCGCCACGCCATGATCTGCTCGCAGGTGGGCGTGGCCGGCAGCACCTCGACCGGCGACTGGGTCGTGATGGCCGGGCAGGTCGGCGTCCGCGACCACGTCCACATCGGCGACCGGGCCGTGCTCGGCGCCCGCTCGGGCGTATCGAGCGACATCGAGGCCGGCAAGACCGTGCTCGGCGAGCCCGCGATCGACCTCCGCGACCGCAAGCTCCAACTGGCCACGATGTCGAAGCTCCCCGAGATGCGGAAGGACCTGAAGTCGCTCGCGGCCCGCGTGGAGTCCCTCGAACGAAAAGACGCCCAGCCCCGCGCCGCGTGAGATCACGGCAGGTGGAGGGATCGGTGCGAGGATCCCGAGCCTTGTGCCGCGGCGGCCCCTCAGCGAGGGAGCTCGTACCGTCCCGCAGCCGGACCATTCGAGTCGATCGACCATGACGCAGACCCGCCCTCAGGACCAGTCGCCCCTCGCCGGTGAGACGATCGGCATCCTCGCCGGCTGGGGCCGCTATCCCGTGATGGTGGCCGAGGCCGTCCGCCGCCACGGCGGCCGCACGGCGATCCTCGCGATCCGCGACCACGCCGACGCGGAACTCGAGTCTCTCGCCGACGTCCACGGCGACGTGGGCGTGGCCGAGATCGGCCACGCCATCGAGTTCTTCCGGAAGGCGGGGTGCCGCCGGGCCACGATGGCCGGCAAGGTCCACAAGAAGAAGCTCTTCGGGAAGCGGGCCTGGCTCCACCACCTGCCCGACTGGACCGGGCTCAGGACGTTCTGGCCCCACGTCGTGAGCCGCCGCCGCGACAACCGCGACGACTCGCTCCTGGGGGCGATCGCCGACGCGTTCGACGCCCGCGGCGTGACGATCTGCCCCGCCACCGACTTCGCGCCCGAACTGCTCGCCGGCGAGGGCATCCTCGCGGGCCGACGCCTGACCGCGCGTCTGGAGGCCGACGTGATCTTCGGCTGGCGGCTGGCCAAGGAGCTCGGCCGCCACGACATCGGCCAGACGGTCGTGGTGCGGAACCGGGCGCCCCTCGCGCTCGAGGCGATCGAGGGCACCGACGAGTGCATCCGCCGGGCGGGCTCCCTCTGCCCGGCGGGCGGCATGACCGTCGTGAAGGTGGCGAAGCCCCAGCAGGACCTGCGGTTCGACATGCCCACGATCGGCGTCGGCACGCTCGACTCGCTCGCAGCGGCCGGCGCCGCGGTGCTCGCCATCGAGGCCGGCCGCACGATCCTCGTCGATGCCCCGCTGCTCGCGGCCCGTGCCGCAGCGGCCGGGATCACGATCGCGAGCTTCTGCGACTCGTGCGGCCTCCCCGCCCTCCGTGACGCCGCCGCCTGACGAGGCCGGCCGCCGGCACGCCGTATACTCGCCCCATGCGCACGGCCACCCTCGTCCGCTGGATCCTGCTCGTCGGCGCGGCGGCGGCCCGCGCCGAGCCGCTGCCGATCGACACCGCCATCGATCCGGCGGCCGAGATTCCCCCCGCGCCGACCCACCACGTGGGCCGCGAGATCGCGCAGACGATGCACTACACGGGCGCGCCGTGGCTCGTCCGCGAGAGCCGCCAACGCGAGGAGGACTGCCGGATGCTCCTCGACGCGCTCGAAATCGAGAAGGGACGGACGGTCTGTGACCTCGGCTGCGGCAACGGCTTCTACACGCTCGAACTGGCGCGGCGGGTCGGCCCCGAGGGTGTCGTCTACGCCGTGGACGTGCAGCCCGAGATGCTGCGGATGCTCGCGGTCCGGGCGGGGGCCGAGAAGCTCGTGAACATCCGCCCCGTGCTCGGCACGGCCATCGACCCGCGGCTCCCAGCCGGCACGCTCGACCTCGTCGTGTGCGTGGACGTGTACCACGAGTTCTCCCACCCCGAGCCGATGCTCGCCCACATCCGCGAGAGCCTCGCGCCCGGCGGCAGGCTCGTGCTCGCGGAGTTCCGCGGCGAGGATCCCGCGGTGCCGATCAAGCCGCTCCACAAGATGACGAAGGCCCAGGTGCGGGCCGAGCTCGAGCCGGCGGGCTTTGCCCTGGCCCGGGAATTCGATCGGCTCCCCTGGCAGCACCTGCTGTTCTACGAGGCCCGGAAGGCCGGCCCGGACCTGGGGCAGACCCCGAAAAACAACTGATTTTGAGGGTTTTCGGGGGGTTGCCCGGCGGATCCGTCAAATTCACGCGAAATATCCCACCGGTCTGTTGCATCGGGCCCGGTGGACCGCGATACTGACGAAAGTTTCAGGCCGGGCGGGACACTTCGGCAATTCGCGGACACGGCAGCGAGATGGCCATCCGACCGCTCACGTTCCGGACGCAGGACACCGCGGTGCGCGACCCGCGCGGCGGCTCGCTCGACCCAGCGGTCGTGTGCGAGCCCGTCTCGGCCGGCAATCGCATCACCGCACCGGGCGCCCCCAGCAACTGGGTGCTCGGCTCCAACGCCGCGATGCGGCGGATCGCCAAGTCGATCGAGCGGGCGGCCGAGGTCGAATGCACCGTGCTCGTCTGCGGCGAGACGGGCACCGGCAAGGAGCTCTGGGCCCGCCTCCTGCACCGCAGCGGCCCGCGGTCCGGCAAGGCGTTCGTGCCGGTCAACTGCGCCGCGCTGACGCCCACGCTCGCCGAGAGCCAGCTCTTCGGCCACGAGAAGGGGGCGTTCACGGGTGCCGCCGGCCGGTCGCTGGGCATCTTCCGGGCGGCCCAGGGGGGAGTCGTGTTCCTCGACGAGATCGGGGAGATGCCGGCCGAACTCCAGCCCAAGCTCCTCCGCGTGCTCCAGCAACGGGAGGTGATCCCCGTGGGCGCGACGGAGCCCGTGCCGATCGACGTGCAGATCGTCGCCGCCACCAACCGCGACCTAGAGCAGGAGGTCGAGAAGGGGGCGTTCCGCGAGGATCTCTACTACCGGCTCAACATGATCGAGCTGAGGGTCCCGCCGCTCCGCGAGCGGAAGGAGGACATCCCGCACTTCATCGAGTTCTTCGCGCAGAAGTTCTCCGACCGCTACCGGCTGCCGGTCTGGGAGCCTTCGGCCGAGGCGCTCGCCGAGTTCTGCAACTACTCGTGGCCCGGCAACGTCCGTCAGCTCGAGCACGCCATCGAGCAGGGCTACGTCCTGCAGACGGAGCCGAGGGTTCCGTCACGGTCGTCTGCGAAGACGGCCGGCTCGGGCCGCCTCCCCTGCCTCGACCTCGCGAAGCTCCGCGGGCAGGCCATCAAGGAGGCGCTCGAGGTGACCCGCGGCCACAAGGCCCAGGCCGCCAAGCTCCTCGGCGTGCACGCCAACACGATGACCCGGCTCCTCAAGGAGCTCGAGTCGGGCGAGCCGGCGGCCGAAGGCGCCGAGTGACGCCCCCTCACGGCAGCCGGCAGACGCCGTCGTCGCAGGTGCCCGCGATTCGGTAGCGGTGCCGCGCCACGAGCCGGTAGAGCGCGTTCCAGAACGGCAGGCTGCCGGGCACGTGGAGCGGCAGGGCCAGCGGCCAGAGGAGCGGCAGCCGCCGCGACAGGTAGCGGACGGACTCGGCGCCGCCGCGGGCCCGGCCCGCCGTGTCCACGACGTACATCTGCCGCATGAGATCCTCGGCCGGCAGTTCCGGGAAGTCGCGGGCCACCTCGGGCTCGTGGAGCGAGACGAACCGCAGGCTGCGGCGGACGTCGAGCCGGCGGAGGAGGGCGATCTGCCCGCGGCAGAACCGGCAGCGGCCGTCGTAGAGGACCGTGTCGCGGGCGGGCCGCACGGCGGTGGCGATCATGGCCTCACCTCCGCTCTCTGAACCGCACGCGGGTGGCCGACGTAACGGCCGCCGGCCGCGGAACGCTGGTCCCGGTCACTGGCCGCCCGACAGCACCCGCGGGAGCGACGCGTAGTGGAGCACGGTCACGGCGCCCACCGAGAGGAGCGTCCACGGCGCCCAGTCCGGCGCGACGAACAGCCTGGGCCCGCCCTGGCCGTCCAGCGACCGGATGACGGCGGAGTCGATGAGCAGCATCTCGACGCCGACGAGGCAGGCGAAGATGCCCGCCGCGATGCAGAAGCTTTTCCACATGGTTCTTCAGGGGTTGGTGACGCGTTCGCCGGCCCGGCCGCGGGCGCTCGACCGCGCGGCCGCGGTCCGCTGCTTGCTTCGGCCCGGGGCAGGTCGGCTCTGCACGGGCGGGCCGGCGGCCGCGGCCGTGACGGTCGTGCGGGTCGCACCAGGGGCGTCAGGCCTCGGCGACGCCGCCCGCGGGCGGCTCGGCCGCCGGACCCGGCCGGGGCGGACGCCGCTCCGCGTCGGTGCCCGGCACGAGTTGCGGCACGCCCGTGGACTCTTCCACGATCGTGGCCAACTCCGCGCCGTCGATCACCTCGCTCTCGATGAGCCGCCGGGTCACGGCCTCGAGCGCCGCCCGCCGCGACTCGATGATCCGCCGCACCTTCTCCATGGCCTCGTCCACGATCCGCCGCACCTCCTCGTCGATCTCGCGGGCCGTCTGCTCGCTGTGACTGCGGGCGGCCGGCAGGTCGGCGCCGGCGGCCGCGAGGAACGGCGACCGCGGGTTCTCCCGGTAGGTGACGCGGCCCAGCCGGCTCATGCCGTAGTCCATCACCATGGCGCGGGCGATCTCGCTCGCCCGCTCGAGGTCGTTCTGGGCCCCGGTCGAGACGTCGGCGTAGACGAACTCCTCGGCGATCGTGCCGGCGAGCAGCACCTGGATGCGGCTCTCGAGCTCCGATTGCGTGAGCAGGTAGCGGTCGTCCTCGGGCCGCTGCATCGTGTAGCCCAGGGCCGCGAGGCCACGGGGGATGATCGACACCTTGTGGACGGGGTCGGTGTTGGGCAGCGAGAAGGCGACGAGCGCGTGGGCCGCCTCGTGGTAGGCCACCCGCTTCTTCTCGTCCTCGTGGATCACCCGCTTCTTCTTCTCGAGGCCGGCGGTCACCCGCTCGACGCCCTCGTTGAATTCGGCCATGCCCACGGACGACTTGTCGTTGCGGGCGGCGAGCAACGCCGCCTCGTTGACGAGGTTGGCGAGATCCGCCCCCACGAAGCCCGACGTGATCCGCGCGATCTGGGCGAGATCGACGGCCGGATCGAGCTTCACGTCGGCCACGTGCACGCGGAGGATGGCCTCACGACCGCGGACGTCGGGACGGTCGACGAGCACATGACGATCGAAGCGTCCGGGGCGGAGCAGCGCCGGATCGAGCGTCTCGGGTCGGTTCGTGGCCGCCAGTACGATCACGCCCGAGTTGCTGCCGAAGCCGTCCATTTCGACGAGCAGGGCGTTGAGCGTCTGCTCGCGTT
>JBJTPA010000224.1:0-5823 GCA_046074885.1 Planctomycetaceae bacterium | reverse complement strand
GACCTGTCGAGCAACACGAACCTGACGGGCACGGCCCTGCGGTCGATCGCGCAGCTGTTGAAACTCGAGCGGCTGAATCTCATGCAGTGCCGCTTCAACGACATCCACACCCGGCGGCTCGCGAAGCTCGCCGAACTGCGGGTACTCGACCTGCGGGGCAACATGGAGGCCGGCGACCTGACGCTGGCGGTGGTGGGCCAGCTGCCGCGGCTCGCGGCGTTCAAGCACCGGAGCTCGACCGTCACCGACGAGGGGCTCGCGGCGCTCGCCGCGAGCGCGTCGCTCGAATCGCTTCTCATCCAGGACTTCGCGATCACGAGCGCCTCGGGGCCGCACCTCGCGAAGCTCGGGAAGCTCTCGTCGCTGGAGATCTTCCGCTGCCAGGGGTTCGGCACCGAGGGCGTGCTGGCCCTGGCCGGGCTGCCGCTCGCGCGGCTGACGCTCCGCGACCTGCCCGACGTCGATGACGCGGCGCTGGCGGTGCTGGAGAAGCTCCCCGCGCTCCGGCGGCTCTACCTCCACGAGCTGGCGGGCGTGGGCGACGAGGGCCTCGCGCGGCTGGCGGCGGCCCGCGACCTCGAGGTGCTCGACATCTGGAGCCTGCCGCGGATGACCGACGCGACGGCGGCCGTGATCGCGGGCCTGCCGAACCTCCGTGAGGTCTCGATCCGCGAGACGGGTGTCACCGAGCAGAGCCTCGCCGCGATCGCCGCCCTGCCGAAGCTCGAGTCGCTCACCTTCAAGAACGGCACGGTGTCGCCGGACGTGGCCGCGCGGGTGAAGGCCGCGAAGGCCTGTAAGAAGCTATACCTCGGGCAGTGAGTCGGTGGCCGGTTGCCCCGCAACCGGTGCTGCCCGCCGGCTGGCGGGGCGGATCCCAGTCGCGAGGCGACTGGGCTACGGGGGCGACTGGGCTACGGGGGAGGTATGGACCGGATTCCAGTCGCGAGGCGACTGGGCTACGGGGGCGACTGGGCCACGGGGGCGACTGGGCCACGGCCTCACAGGCCGAAGAACTCGCGGATCCCGCCCAGCAGGTCCTGCGGCTCGGCGGCCGGCCGGCCCGCGTCGGCGATCGCCTCCCGCCGCTCCGCCTGGCGGGCCTTCAACGAGCGGCCGAGCGCCTCGACGAGGCCCGGGTCCGCCGAGAGGATGGCGGCGAAGCCCTCCTTGCCGATCTCCAGGAGCCGCGTCTCCCCGAGGGTCGTCACGGTCGCGGTCCGCGGCGCGCCGGTCATGACCGACATCTCGCCGAAGTGGTCCCCCGGCCCGAGGACCGCGAGCACGGCGACGGGAACGTCGGCGGCGGCACGGGCCGTCACCTCGACCCGGCCCGAGAGGATGACGAACATGCTCGAGCCGGGCTCGCCCTGCCGCACGACCTGCTCGCCGGCGGCGTAGGCGTGGTCCACGCTCGATTCCGCGAGCCGCCGCACGAGCCCGGGATTCAGCGGCTCGAGCAGGTCGATGCCCTCCAGGCACCCGGCCCGCCGCTCGACGGCCGCCGCGGGCGACTCCGGGGCGGGCGGCTCCGAGAGCTGCACCGCGTGGGTCGCGACGGGGATGCGGATGCCGTTCCGGGCCAGCGCGTACCAGATCCGGTCGCGGGCCGCCCCGTCCACGCGGTCGCGCTGGTCGAAGGCGGTCGTGAACAGCCGCACCCAGTGCTCGACGCCCCGCTCGGTGAAGGCGTTGGTGACCACCGACGGCGCCGGCTGGTCGAGCACGCCGAAACTCCCGCGGACGGCCTCGAGGATGATCGCCTGCACCCGCTGCGGCGGGACGTCGTAGGGCGTGACCACGAACAGCGAGCGCCGCGACCAGGCCTCCGGCTTCGTGAAGTTGCGGATCGAGGCCTGCGCGAGCTGCCCGTTGGGGATGGTCACGTGGGCATCGTCGAGCGTCAGCACCTTCGTGGCCCGCCAGTTGATCTCGACGACCCGGCCCACGTGCGCCGGCACCGCGTCGTACTGGATCCAGTCGCCCACCTCGAACGGCCGCTCGGCGTGGATGGCGAGCCCCGCGAACACGTTGCCGAGCGTGTCCCTGAGGGCGAAGCCGAGCACGGCCGTCACCACCGCGGAGCCGGTGAACAGGTCGCCCGCCGCGATTCCCGCGTCGTAGAGCGTGGCCACGAGGGACGCGCCCACGAGCAGCCAGCCGACGACGTCGAGGACGATCCGCGACACCGGGCGGGCGATCCGCTCCCAGACGCCCACGAGGGCGATCCGCAGGAGGGAGAGCAGCAGCGCGGCGAGCAGGAAGAATTTCGCCGCGGAGCGGGCCTCGACGGGGGCATGCGTCGAGTCCGGGAAGAGCTGCGTCAGGAGCGGGGGCAGCGCCGCGGCGACGAGCAGGAGCGCCGGCAGCGTGACCAGCCGCTTGCGGCCCCGCGGCAGCACGATCGCCAGGATCGCGACCGCGACCGCCGCGACGGGAAACGCCCGCTGCAGTTCGAAGTCCATGAAGGACCGCAGGAACTCGCCGACCGCGAGCGGCGCGGGCAGCCGGATCGCGGTCGGGGTGGGCATGGCGGCGGGCTGCGCGGGAGGCGGGCCGCCACGCGACGGGCGGAGGCGGGAATTGGGGACGCGGCGGGCCGCGGCTGCAAACGCGCCGGGGCGGGGTCAGCCCGGCGGCGGGGCGTTGCCGTCCACGAGCACGTCGATCGTGCCGGTCTCGACGCGGTAGAGCCAGCCGTGGATCCGGGGCAGGGGGCCGCGGGCGTGCATGTTGCGGATGAGCGCGAGGTTCCGGAGATGCTTGATCTGCAGCTTCACGTTCTCCTCGGTGAGCACGGCGAGCTTCTCATCCCGCGACAGGCCCCGCTCCCGGGCGATGCGGTCGGCGGCCTCCTTGGCGCCGGTGGCGATGCACAGCCAGTCGGCGATGTAGTTCTCGCGGACGCCGTCCTCGATGGCCGCGATCCCGCCGCAGCGGGTGTGGCCGCAGACGATGATGTCCTCGATCTTCAGGTGCACCACGCCGTACTCGAGGATCGCCGAGATGTTGACGTCGTTGAAGGCCACGATGTTGGCCACGTTGCGGTGCACGAACATCGTGCCCGGCCGGGAGTCGGTCATCTGGTGCTCGCTGACGCGGGAGTCGGAGCAGCCGATCCAGAGCACCTTCGGGGTCTGCCGGTCGGCGATCGCGCGGTAGTAGTCGTCGTTGGGCCGGAACTCGCCGGTCACGAAGCGGGCGTTGCCCGCGAGCAGTTCCTCGATCATGGGCGGTCTCCGGGGGCGGGGCAGGGGGCCCGGAGGCTACCACGGCGTCCGGGCGTCGCCGCCAGGGGCTCGACGGGACGTCCGCCGCGCGGAAACGGGGGGGCTTGGCGGCAAGCCGAGGGTTATGGGCGATTTGTACGTCTCCCGGAAAAGCGGGATGCCGATGGGCTTCAAGCGCGCCGAACGCCTGTGCCGATAAAAAGGCGCATGCGAGGAGTCCATGCATTTCCGGTTGCCGTGCGGTGCGCCCGCGGTGCCGTGGTCATCGCAGCCTGTGCGTCCAGTTGCCTGGTGTCGGGCATGGCGGCAGCGAGGGAGCCCTGGCCGGAGCAGTCCGTCGCGGGCCCCGGCTTCCAGTTCGAGCCGCTCGATCCGGACCCCGTGATGCCGGCGGCGCCGCCGTCGTACACGTGGCCGAAGCCGCCGAGGCCCCAGTACGTCGAACCGGCCGCCGCGCCGCAGGCGTATGCCCCGGCTCCCGTGCAGGCCCAGCAGCCGATGCAGGCCCAGCCCCAGGTTCAGGTGCAGTACCAGCCGCAAGCGCCCTACGAGCAGCCAGGGCAGCCGCAGCCTCGGTACGCGTACCAGCCGCCGCCCCAGTACCAGCCCCAGTACCAGCCCCAGCAGGAGGCACAGCCCCAGTACCAGCCGCGGTCTCAGGTGCCTCCGCAGTTGCAGTTCCAGCCGCAGGCGCCGGCACCCGCCCAGCCGCCGGTGCGGCCCTCGCTCGCCATGGGCCAGCCGACCGTCCAGTCGGTCCTGCCCTCGCCGTCCATGCCGTCCGTTCCGGACGCGGAGTCGGTGCTCCTGCCGGGCCAGGAGTCGTTGCCGGCCGGCGCCTGCGGGCCCATCGACGACGGCTGTCCCGGATACCGGCTCTACGCCATCGCCGACGCCCTCTTCATGGCCCGCTACAGCGGGATCGCGAACCGGCCCCTCGCGTTCAACGAGGACACCGGCGCCGCGGTGCTTTCCACGCAGGCCCTGCAGTGGGGATTCATGCCGGGCTTCCGCGCCTTCTTCGGCGAACGCAGGCCGGGCGGTTGCGGCTGGGAGGTCGGGTACCTCGGCCTTTACGGCCTGTATTCCACCACCCAGGCCATCGGCCCAGGCAACCTCATCGCTCCCGGCGACCTCGGCCTCAACGGCAACCAGTTCAACTCAGCCGACATCATGAACGTCAATTACGCATCGACGCTGAACATGGGGGAGGCCAACGTCTTCTGGTACGACTGCTGCGGCGGCAATCCGTGCCAGGGCGGGGCCCAGGGCGCCTGCCAGTCCTGCCAGCCGGCGTGCGGCGGCTGCCGCTGCATCGACTGGCTGGCCGGTTTCCGCTTCGCCAACCTCGGCGAGACGGCCAATTTCACCTCCACCTGCTGCGGACTCACGGAGACGAGCAACTACGGAGTCGCCGCGACGTCGAACCTGTTCGGCGGCCAGGTGGGCGTGCGGGGCCGCAAGGATTTCGGCCATTGGGCGTGCGAGGGCTGGCTGAAGATGGGTCTCGCCGGAGTCTGGATGTCGCAGACGCAGTCGCCGATCATCAACTTCGACACGGGCCTGCCGTATCGCGACGGCAGTTCGTCGAGCGCCACCGGCCTGGCCGGATTCGCCGACGCCAACGCATCAGCCATCTACAAGTTCAACCGCACCTGGGGCATGCGGGCCGGCGTCAACGCGATCTGGCTGGGCAACGTGGCCCTGGCGCCGAACCAGTGGGACTTCAGCCAGACGGCCTCCGTGACGACGCTCAACACGGGCAGCCTGGTCCTGCTCGGCGGCAACGTCGGCGTCGAGGCCCGCTGGTAGTCGCGACGGGTCAGCGCTTGACCGACGACACGATCCGGAGCGGCCCGGCCGGGCTGCCGGCGAGCGTCCCCTGGATGGCACCCGACCGCGTCAGCCGCTTGATGCCATTCTGGGCGCCGCCGTCGCCCTGGGACGAGAAGATCTCGCCGTCGTCGATGACCCCGTTGCCGTTGAGGTCGGCCATCGTGGCGAAGACCGACCCGTTGGCCTTGCCGAGCACGGCGAAGGCGGTCTGCCGGGACAGGCGGGCGTTGGCGGCCAGCGACACGAAGCCGTCCCACACCTCGACCACGGAGCCGCCGTTGCGGCCCGAGGCCACGCTGATGTCCGGGATGGCGTCGGCGTTGAAGCGGCCGACGGACACCGAGATGCCGCCGGAGAACGACGGGGAGAGCGGGTTGAAGCGGTCGACGACGGCCGGCGTGCCGGAGACGTCGTAGACCATCACGACCGGGGCCATGCCCGACCCGTTGCCGACGATAATCTCGGCCTTGCCGTCGAGGGCGGACGCATTGACGATCCGGCCACCGATGAAGGTGCCCATGTCGGCCACGGCGATGCTCGCCCCGCCGAGGAACTTCGCGGCGAACGGCCGGAACGACCGGAAGGCGACGTTCTCGACCGGGTCGGCAGCGGTCGGCGTGACGCGGAAGGCCGCCACGTTGCCGGCGCCGGTCGCCATGGCCGCCACGATGTCGATCGTGCCGTTGCCGTCGATGTCGCCGACGGCGACGTCGAGGCCGCCGACATAGCCCGCACCGAACGGCTGCGAGCGGTAGGC
>JBJTPA010000223.1:0-2541 GCA_046074885.1 Planctomycetaceae bacterium | reverse complement strand
CGGCCAAACGCTCTGGATCCTCGCACCGATCCCCGGCTCCCTTGTCGGTGAACGGCTCCGCTGGGGGCCGAGCGCAGCACCAGCGGGATGCGCCCGCTGCGAAAAAGTCGTAGGATGCGTCGGCTTGTGACCATGCGCTTTTCGCCAAGGTGGCTGGGCCGGTGCCGCGCACGAACCCCATCCTCGACGCCGCGTTTTTCGACCGGCCTGCGGACCGGGTGGCCCGCGAGCTGCTCGGCGCACGGCTGGCGGTGCGGGCCGCCGATGGCCGCATCGTGCGGCACGTGATCGTCGAGACCGAGGCCTATCTCGGGGCGCACGACCTCGCCTGTCATGGTTCCCGGGGCCTCACCCAACGCACCGCCACGATGTTCGGGCCGGCCGGCTGCTGGTACGTCTACCTCTGCTACGGGATGCACTGGATGCTCAACATCGTCACCGGCGCCGCGGGCGTGCCGGCCGCAGTGCTGATCCGCGGCGTCGGGGAGCACGAGGGGCCGGGGCGGGTGACGAAGGTCCTGGGCATCGACCGCTCGTTCGACGGCGTGGTCGCCGGCCCGCGGGGGGGCCTGTGGTTCGAGGCGAGCGGCATCGCCGTGCCCCGCCGGCTCGTCGAGCGGACGCCGCGGATCGGCGTTGGCTACGCGGGCGCGTGGGCCGAGAAGCCGTTGCGGTTCGTTGTCGATCCGACGCGGCTCACTACACTTCACGAGATCAGGAGTTCCACGTCATGAACACCGCGCGCATTTGGGGTCTTTTCATCGCAGGAGCACTCGCCATGGCGGTCCCGGGGTCTTCAATCCGCGCCGCGGAGGGCGATGCGAAGCTGGCGAAGGCGACGTTCGCCGGGGGGTGCTTCTGGTGCACCGAGGCGGTGTATGCCGAGATCAAGGGCGTGAAGGGCGTCACCAGCGGCTACATCGGCGGCACGGTGCCCAACCCGACCTACGAGCAGGTCTGCGGCAAGAAGACCGGCCACGCCGAGGCGATCGAGATCGAGTACGACCCCGCCGAGGTCTCCTACGCGCAGCTGCTCGAGGTGTTCTTCGCCACGCACGACCCGACCACCAAGGACCGGCAGGGGCACGACGTCGGGCCGCAGTACCGCTCGGCCGTCTTCTGGCACGACGCGGAGCAGAAGCGGATCGCGGAAGAGGTGATCCGCAGGCTCGGAGGCGAGTTCAAGGCGCCGATCGTCACGGAGGTGGTCGAGGCCACGACTTTCTACCCGGCCGAGGGCTACCACCAGGACTACTTCGCGAAGAACCCCGCCGACGGCTACTGCAACGCCGTGGCGGCGCCGAAGGTCGCGAAGGTGCGCAAGGTGTTCAAGGATCTCGTGAAGTGAACCGGGGCGGGCTGCGGGAGGCCGTCGAGCACGCCCTCGCCGGCCGCTGGAGCGAGGCCCACGGGATCGCGCAGGCCCACGAGGGCGACCCGCTCGCCGACTGGCTCCACGCCCTCCTCCACAAGATCGAGGGCGACGCCGGCAACGCCCGCTATTGGTACCGCCGCGCGGGCAAGCTCGCCCACGAGACGGACGAATCGGCGGGGGAACTGGAGGCGATCCGGGCCGCCCTCGCGTAGGGCTTCCATGGTGCACGGCCAGCACCGGCTGGCCATCATTCCAGCCGCCTGAGCCGGATATCCTTGAACTGCACCGTCATCGGGGGGCCGCTGTGAAGCTGCAGGGCGAGGATCCCCCGCAGGTCGCGCTCCGCCGGGTCGTCATCGACCACCTCGGCCACCGGCTGGCCGTCGACGGACAGCGCGATCGTGGTGCCCCGGCAGGTGAGGATGTACTCGTGCCAATCCTCGAGCCGGAAATGCGGTTCCTTGGCGACGCCCGGCAGTGGTGCCACCGTTCGCGTGCCGGCGGCGTCATAGACGGCCCGCTCGCCGCGCATGGCGAGCGTGTGGCGACCGAACTCGTCATACAGCCGCACGAGCCAGGGGGTGCGCGTGTTGTTGTCGACCTGGTAGCCACGGCAGTCGGCGGGAATCTGGCCGTCGAACATCCGGCTGCGGAACTGGAAGCCGCCGTTGACCGGCTGGTCGCTCACGATTCGATGGCGGAGCCGGAGTTCGAAGTCCCCGATTTCCCCTCCCTGCCACACCAGGTAATGGTTCCGCGCGGACGGATGATCCGGCGTGATCCGCCCGGTGATCGCCCTCTCCTCGACGGACCAGTACGACGGATCGGCGGCCTGCCAGCCCGTGAGCGTCGCCCCATCGAACAGCGGCACGAATTCCGGCGCGGCATCCGCGGCCGTCACCGCCCTCGGCACGGAAACGAGCAGGAGCAGGACGAGCAGCGGACGGACGGTCATGAGACGCCTCCGGAGGGGACCGCCACCATCATATCGGCTCTCGCGCACGGCGGCCGCCGCTGCGCGGACGTGCCGCCACGCGTCAGCGTAGCGAGCGACGCCGGCAGGATGCCGGCGGGCAGTCCCGGCACACCTTGTATCTTGCCCCCGCCAGTGACGGGCGGCGACAGTGATCTTTCCGTCCCGGTCTCCCGGAGTACGGAGGCCGGCG
>JBJTPA010000222.1:0-15565 GCA_046074885.1 Planctomycetaceae bacterium | reverse complement strand
ACCGGGCCACGAGACCTCATGATCCTGAGAGGCGCTTGATCGGAACCCGTGGTCCGGTTGCCTCGCAACCGGATTGTGCGGTTCAGCCGCGGGCCGGAGTCCGGTCGCGAGGCGACCGGGCCACGAGACCTCATGATCCTGAGAGGCGCTTGATCGGAACCCGTGGTCCGGTTGCCTCGCAACCGGATTGTGCGGTTCAGCCACGGGCCGGAGTCCGGTCGCGAGGCGACCGGGCTACGAGACGAGGTGATCGCGGCAGCGCGAGGCTCATGCGGGAGCCGTATCAGGCGGCCCTGGATCTCACGAGCGCCGACTCGGTCGCGGCGATCACGGACTCGACGTCGATCGCCGCTATCGCCGACACGTCGGTCTTGCGATCCTGCCACCGCGGCCGCGCGGGCGGCGGCGGCTGCACGCAGACGTGACCCGCGCCGTACGGTCCGTTGCGGTCGGCCGGCACCGGGCCGAAGACGCCCACGCACGGCGTGCCCACCGCCGCCGCGAGGTGCAGCGGGCCGGTGTCGCCGGAGACGAACAGCCGCGCGAGCCGGCAGAGTTCGCCGAGATCCTGCAGCGAGGTCTGCGGGGCCGCGACGGCCGCGCCGGCCGCCGCTGCGACGATCCGCTCCGCGGCCGCACGTTCCTGCTCCCCGCCCCAGACGACGATCACGGGCTGGCCGTCGCGGCGCGACACCGCGCGGGCCACCGCCGCGAACCGGTCCACCGGCCACCGCTTCGAGGCCCAGCCGGCGCCGGGATTGAGGAGCACCGGCGGCCGGGCCAGCCGCAGCGCCGCCACCCAGCGCTCCATCCGCAGCCGGCTCACCGGCCAGCGCGGCATGTCGAACGTCGGACCGTCCGCCGCCACGCCGAGGGGCGCGAGCAGCCCAAGGTTGCGATCGACGACGTGCGCGGCCGTCGATGCGACGGCGTGCGTCGCGGCGAGCCAGGCGCACTCGCGGGACTCGGGTCGGGCGTGGCCGATCCGCATGCGGGCGCCCGACACGAGCGAGACCACGGCGCTCTTCATGAGCCCCTGGAGGTCGAGCGTCACGTCGGCGGCGAACCAGCGGAGCTGCCGGCGCAGCGCGAGCACGGTGCCGGGCGACCTGAGCCAGCCGCGGGGCAGCAGGAAGAGGTGGTCCACCACGGGGTGCCCCGCGAGCACGTCGGCGGCGCGGCCCTCGACGGCCCAGCCGATCCGCGCGTCGGGAAACGCCCGCTTGAGCGCCACGGCCACCGGCACGCCGTGGAGGACGTCGCCGATGGCCGACAGCTTGACGACGACGATGGATCGCGGGGTGTGCATGGAGGACTGGCCGGCGGTGGGGCGGGAAGAATCGCGGCCGTGCCGGCGGCGGGCAAGGCCAGTTTCGCGCCGTCGCGGCCGGCCGCCGCCGCCCCGTGGTACAAAAGCCGCGGTTTCCGCCCCGGCGGGCGGAGTGTGAGCATTCGACGAGGAGATCTCGATGCACGCGTGGCGGGCGTGGACTGTGTGGACGGTGGGGGCGGCGTGGTCCATCGCGGTGGCCGGCGGCGCCGAGACTGCCCCCGTCGCCGGACCGGCGGCCGCCGAGACGCAGGTCGAGGGCACCGCGGTCGCGGAGCGCGGCCCCTTCGAGGCGACGCTCGAACTCAAGGGGGGCTTCGAGCCGGTCGATGCCGCGGTCCTCGACGGCCGGCCAAAGTCCTTCACGCAGCCGCTCGAGATCGTGTCGGTCGTGCCCCACGGCACCCGGGTCGCGGCCGGCGACGTGGTGCTCGGCCTCGCCGCCGATGCCATCGACCGGGCCGTCGCCGACCTGGAGATCGACCTGGCCGGCGGCGACAAGGCCCTGGACGTCGCCCGCCACGAGCTCGCGGCCCTGGAGGGGCGGACTCCGCTCGAGCTCGCCGCCGCGGAGCGGCAGGACCGCGTGGCGACGGAGAACCTGGCCCGCTTCACGACGGTGGGCCGCGGGCTCGCGGAGGAGGCGGCGCGGTTCGCGGTCGCGGGGGCCGAGCAGCGGCTCCGTTCCGAGCGGGAGGAACTCGCCCAACTCGAGAAGATGTACAAGGACAAGGATCTCACGGAGGAGACCGAGGAGATGATCCTCCAGCGGACGCGGTTCGACGTGGCCGCGGCCGAGCAGTTCCTGAAACAGACCCGGGCGAACTCGGACGACGCCCTGCAGTTCGACATCCCGCGACGGGCGGTCGAACTGGAGCAGGCGGCGAAGCAGGCGGCGATCGGCCTCGCGAAGGCCCGGGCCACGCTGCCCGTCGAGCTCGAGCAGAAGCGGCTGGGCGTGGCGAAACTCGAGCACGATCGCCGCCAGTCGCTGCGGAAGCTCGAGGACCTGCGGCACGACCTCGCTCTCGCGACGGTGAAGGCGCCGCGGGCCGGCGTCGCGTACCACGGAAGGCTTCAGGATGGCGACTGGACGACGGCGGCGGTGTCGGCGAAGGCGATCGTGGGCCAGGCCGTGCCGCCCGGGGAACTCGCGTTCACGGTCGTCGGCGACGGCCCGCTGCGGTTCCGCGTTCAGGTCGAGGAAAAGGACCTGCACCTCGTGGCGGCCGGCCTCGCGGGCCGGGTAACGCCGACGGGCTGGCCCGACGCCCGCGTCGCGGTGACGCTCGAGCCGGGGTTCGTGCCGGTGCCGAAGCAGGGAAAGTGCGACGCGGTGTTCGCGGTGACCGCGCCCGCGGGCGGGCCGCCGCTCGCGGCCGGGATGACGGGCACCGCGCGGATCGTCGTGCGATCGCGGCCCGACGCGGTCACGGTGCCCGAGGCGGCCGTCACGCGCGAGGCCGACGGCACCGCGATCGTCCAGGTGCTTTCCAAGGACGGCGCTCGGCAGAAGCGGACCGTGAAGGCCGGGCTGACGTCGGGCGGTCGCACCGAGATCCTGGAGGGGCTCGCCGCGGGCGACCGCGTTCGAACCACGAAGCCGTGAATCGCTCGCACGGGTGGCTCGCCGTGGTCGCCGTGGCCGCGGCCGGCACGTGCGCCGCCGAGCCCGCCGCGACCGTGGCCCGGCCGGCGGTCGAGCCGGTCGCCGCCGCCGAACTCGACGCGGCGATCTCCCGCGGCGTGGCCTTCCTCGTGGGCGACCAGAACGCCGACGGCTCGTTCGGCACGCCGGAGCGGACGAAGGACCTCAACATCGCCGCCGGCGTCGGCTCCCACCACGGCTTCCGCGCCGCGACGACCGCGCTCGCCGTGCAGTCGCTCGTCGAGGAGGACGACGGCTCGCCGGCGGTGGCCCGCGCGATCGACCGCGGCGAGGCCTGGCTCGTCGCCGAACTTCCGCGGGTCCGCCGCCACGATCCGATGCTCATCTACAACGTGTGGGCCCACGCCTACGGCATCCAGGCCCTCGTCGCCCTGCACGGCCGGCGGCCGGACGACGCCGCCCGTCGGGCGAGGCTCGAGGAGCTGATCCGCGGACAGCAGGACCTGCTCGGCCGCTACGAGAGCGTCGAGGGGGGGTGGGGCTACTACGACTTCGGGGCGGGCACGCAGCGGCCCAACTCGTCGTCGCAGAGCTTCGTGAACGCGGCGGTGCTCGTGGCCCTCCACGACGCGAAGGGGATCGGCGTCGAGCCGCCCGACAAGCTCGTGCGGCGGGCGGTCGCGGCGACGGAACTGCAGAAGCTCCCCGACTTCAGCTACCTCTACGGCAGCTACCTCAAGTGGAAACCGCGGCGGGAGGTCAACCGGCCCGCGGGCAGCCTGGGCCGCAGCCAGGCCTGCAACCTCGCGCTGCGGCTGTGGGGCGACGAGACGATCACCGACGAGGTGCTCGAGCGGTGGCTCGACCGGCTCGTGGACCGCAACGGCTGGCTGGAGATGGGCCGCAAGCGTCCGGTCCCGCACGAGTCGTTCGCCCAGGTGGCGGGCTACTTCTACTACTTCGGCCACTACTACGCGGCCCGCGTGATCGACGAACTGCCGCCGGCCGCCCGCCCCCGGCACCAGGACGCGCTGGCCCGCATCCTCCTCGCCGTCCAGGATGCCGACGGCTCCTGGTGGGACTACCCGCTCTACGACTACCACCAGCAGTACGGCACCGGCTACGCGCTCATGACGCTGCACCGCTGCCGGAAGGCGACGCCGCGATGAAGCCCATGCGACCTCGGCCGGTCGCATGAGGTTCCGGGCGTTCGTTTCACCCGTCCCGTCGCTTGCGCTCCGGGCTTCGTGGGCGAATCCGAAACAGGGAAAACCAGCGAGGGGCTGACCATCCCCTCGAGCGGGCTATGGAAGCGAGCGCAGCCAGGATGGCGAAGCGAAGCGGACATGCAGAGAGCCGAGGCCTGGAGGGCCGAGGCGAACGTCAAGCGAGAGGGTGTGGGCAGCCCCGAGCCCAGAGTCGACGCAACCTCCCGGCGGCTCTGCGACGTCACGTGAGTCCGGCCAACTCGCAGAGCACCGCGCCGGCGACGGCCTGTGGGCAGCTCCACACGAGGAAGAAGAGCGACTCGCGGGCCAGCCGCTCGGCCGGGTGCCCACGCACGAAGCCGGCGCCCTTCGCGGCCGTGAGCGCCGCCTGCGCCGCGCGGACGACGAGGCCGTTGGCGTCGGCCCGCAGCCGGTCGCGGTCGGCGGGGTCGATGCCGTGAGTGGCCGCGGCGGCGAGTCGCGCGGCCAGGCCCTCGACCTCCGCGCCGAGGCCCGCCGTGATCGGGGCGAGCGCCGGCCGCGCGGCCGTCTCGCGATGCACGAGCGCCACCGCCGCCCGCGTGGCGCCGACGGCGAGGGCCGTCGTGGCGAGGCCGCCGGTCCGCGGGCCGTCTGCGCCGGCGGTGATCGCCGCGGCGACCCGCACGCCCCGGAAGCGGACCTCGGCCGTCCGGCTGCCGGTGAGCGCCAGCATCTCGAGCGGCGGGCCGATGTCGAGGCCCTCGGCGTCGGTCGGCACGGCGAGGAACACCCGGCCGCCATCGGCGGTCGCGGCGCCGGCCACGATCGTGTCCACGGCGTCGGCGCCGGTGACCCACGGGCAGATGCCGTCGAGCCGCCAGGCTTCACCGTCGGGCGTCGCCACGAGCGCCGGCGCCCCGCCGTGCTGCCGGCTCGTCGTGAGTTGCGAGATGCCGACGGTCGTGAGTTCGTCGCCGCGGGCGAGCGCCGGCAGCCGGTTCCGCGCCGGGCCCGGGCTGCCCGCGACGATCCGCACCGCGGCGGCCCACTGCGAGAGCGCCAGCGCCGTCGTCAGGCACCGCTCCGCCACGGCCGCGAGCATGGAGACGAGTTCGGGCTCGGTCGCGCCCCGGCCGCCGGCGTCGGCGGGCACGAACGCCGCGAGCACGCCGTGCCGCGCGAGCGCCGCGAACGCGCCCGTCCGCCACGGCCCCTCCGTCGCGGTCCGCGGCGCGAGGGCGGCGATCTCGTCGAGCACGTCGGGGTTCACGTCGCGGGTTCCGCGGGACCGCGCCCGAAACGGGCGACCGCCGCGTGGTTATACTGTCGGCTCTTCTGGACGGCGTCCCACCACCCACCTCGATCCGCCCGGAGCCTCCCACCCCCGATGAGCCACGCCGAAGAGACCGGCCTGCGCGGCCCCGCATCCACCCCGAACGGCACCGGCCCGCTCACCTGCCCGGTGCCGCCGCCGCGGCTCGACGAACTCTCGCCGCAGAACCTGCACGCCAAGTGCATGGCGCTGGCCCGCAACCTGTGGTGGAGCTGGCATCCCGAGGTCGAGAACATGTTCCGGGAGCTCGACCCGATCCGCTGGCGGCAGCTCGATCACAACCCGATCGCGCTCCTGGCCGAGTTCACGCCCGAGCGGCTCGAGGCCCGGGCGGCCGAGCTCGTGCTCTACAGCCGGATCAACCAGGCCTACCGGCGGATGAAGGAGTACCTCGCGGCGGAGACCACCTGGTCCCACGTCCACGCGGGCGTGCTGGGCTCGAAGCCCGTCGTCTACTTCTCCGCGGAGTTCGGCATCCACGAGTCGGTGCCGATCTACTCGGGCGGCCTCGGCGTGCTCGCCGGCGACCACGTGAAGAGCGCCAGCGGCCTCGGCATCCCGCTCATCGCCGTGGGCCTGTTCTACGACCAGGGCTACTTCCGCCAGCGGCTCGACATCGACGGCTACCAGCACGAGGAATACCTGCCAAACCTCGTCGAGTCGCTGCCGATCGAGCCGGCCCTCGGTCAGGACGGCGGGCCGATCCTCGTGTCGATCGACACCCGCAACGGCCCGCTCCGCGCCAAGGTCTGGAAGATGGCGGTCGGCCGCGTGAGCCTCTACCTCCTCGACTCCGACGTCGAGGGCAACTCCGCCGACGACCGCGACCTCACGAGCAGGCTCTACGGCGGCGACACCCGCACGCGGATCCGCCAGGAGCTGATCCTCGGCGTCGGGGGCGTGAAGGCGATCCGGGCGCTCGGGATCGTGCCGGGCGTCTACCACCTCAACGAGGGCCACTCGGCCTTCGCCACGCTCGAGGCGGTCCGCGGCCGCATGGAGCGCGACGGCTACCCGTTCGACGACGCGATCCGCCGCGTGGCCCGCCAGACCGTTTTCACCACGCACACGCCGGTGCCGGCCGGCCACGACCGCTTCGATGCGGGCCTCGTGGAGGAACACCTCGGCCCCATGCGCGACGCCCTCGGCCTGTCGCACGACCAGCTCATGGGCCTCGGCCGGGTCGAGCCCCACAACCACGGCGAGCCGTTCTGCATGACGGTGCTGGGGCTGAAGATGTCGCGCCGCGCCAACGCCGTGAGCGCCCTGCACGGCCACGTGAGCCGGCGGATGTGGCAGCCGCTCTGGCCCTACCGCATCGAGGAGGAGGTGCCGATCGGCCACATCACCAACGGCGTGCACGTGCCGAGCTGGCTGTCGTGGCAGATGCTCCAGCTCTACGACCGCATCTTCCCGGCCAACTGGTTCCGCCGCATGGGCGAGCCCGACGTCTGGCAGAAGATCTACGACTGCGACCCGGGCGAGCTCTGGGAGACCCACTACGCGCTCAAGAACCTGCTCCTCCAGTTCGTCCGCCGCCGGCTGGCCCGGCAGTGCCGCCGCCGCGGCGAGTGCGACGAGGCGGTGGAGATGGCGCGCGCCGTGCTCGACCCCAACACGCTCACGATCGGCTTCGCCCGACGGTTCGCCACCTACAAGCGGGCCGACCTCGTGCTCGCCGACCTCGACCGGCTCCACGCCCTGATCGCCGACCGCGACCGGCCGATCCAGATCATCTTCGCGGGCAAGGCCCATCCCGCCGACGAGCCGGGCAAGGCGCTGATCCGCAAGATCGCCAACCTGCGAAACGACCCGCGGTTCGCCGGCCGCGTGGTCTTCGTGGAGGACTACGACATCAACGTCTGCCGGCACCTCATCCAGGGCGTGGACGTGTGGCTCAACAACCCGCGGCGGCCCCTGGAGGCCTCGGGCACGAGCGGCCAGAAGGTGGTGCTCAACGGCGGCCTCAACTGCTCGATCCTCGACGGCTGGTGGGCCGAGGCGTTCGACGGCCGCAACGGCTTCGCGGTGGGCCGCGGCGAGACCCACTTCGATGCCGAGATCACCGACCGCCGTGACGGCGAGGCGCTCTACCGGGTGCTCGCCGACGAGGTGATCCCGCTGTTCTACGAGCGGGACGGCGACGGACTGCCGCGGAAGTGGATCCGCATGATGATGAACTCGATCGCCACGCTCGCCTGGCGGTTCAGCGCGCACCGCATGGTGATGGACTACGCACGGGCCTGCTACGTGCCGGCCGCCGGCGGCGTGTCGTGCGACATGACGAACCGGTAGGCCGCCGGAATCCCGGGGCTACCGGCCCTTCGGCTTTGCGAACTCGAGCTCCGCCTTCCAGCGCTCGACGGCCTTCGCGGCCTCGGCCTGGCGGGCATTGGCGGCGTCGAACTCGGCGGCGGCCTCGTCCATCGCCTTGTGGGCCGCGGCCACCTGCGACTCGGCGGCCGCCAGGGCCTCGGCCGCCACGCGGGCCTTCTCCGCGGCCGCCTGCTCGACCGCGGCGACCTCGGCGCGGGACGCCTCGGCCCGCTGGATCCGCACCTCGAGCCGTGGCGGGTTCGTGTCGAGCACGCCGGCCTTCGCCCCGTCGGCCGTCGCGAAGGCCGTCACGGCGCCGCTCCAGTCGCCGACGAGGATCCTCCCGCCGTCCGCCGTCACGGCCACGCGGGTGCCGATGTCGGCCAGCGGCGGCAGTTCCCGCTCGATCGCGCCATCGACCTTCCAGAGTTTCGCGCGGGCGTCGCGGCCCGTCGTGACGAGCCGGCCGTCGGCGAGCCACGCCAGCGACTCGACGCCGCCGCCGTGCGCCTGCCAGGTCTTCACCTGCGCGGCCTGCTTCGGGTCCCAGAGCCGGACCGAGCCGTCGCCCGAGGCGCTCGCCAACACGCCGCCGTCGGCCCGCCAGGCGACGGCCGTGACCGGGCCGGTGTGCCCCTTGAGCGTGCCCGCGTCGCGGACGCCGCACGGCTCCGTGAGGAACAGGTTGCCCGAGCGGTCGCCCGACGCCAGGAACTTCCCGTCGGGGGAGAACGCCACCGCGGTGACCCAGTCGGTGTGCCGCTTCATCTGGCCCGCGACCTTCCCATCGGCCGTCGCGAGCAGCCGCACCACCTTGGCCGGGCCGCCCAGCGCCACGAGACGCCGGTCGGGCGCGAGATCGGCCGCCAGCACCTCGTCGAACTCCTCGCCGACCTCCGCCACGCGTGTGGCACCGGCCACGTCCCACACGACCACGCGGCCGCTCTTCGCCCCCTCGCCACCGGCCACGAGGAGCAACTTCCCGTCCCGCGTGAACCGCAGCACGCGCACCACGCCCTCCGGCCACGGGACGACGCCGATGAGCTCGAGGGATCCGGGATGGTGGAGGAGCACCTGGCGGCGGCCGCCGACGGCCACGACCTCGCCGTGCGGGGAGGCGGCCAGCGACGTGATCGTGGTCGGCCGCGCCCCGACGGTCACGACCTCGAGCGGCAGCCGCGGCGGCGACACGGGCGGCCCCTCGGGACCGGCCACGGCCCCCTGGGCCAGCGCGATGGGGGCCTTGGGCTTCACGGGCCGGCCCCCGGACTTCTCGATCGCGCCGGCGGCGATCCACTGCCTGATCACCTCGAGCGAATCGCTGGCCAGCTTGTCGGACTCCGGCGGCATCTTCGGCTCGGAGGCGTGGCTCACGAGCTGCCACAGGTAGGAGCCGTCGGCGTCGCCGGGGGCGATCACCTCGCCGGAACTCCCGCCGGCCATCGTGGCACCGTAGGCGGTGAGGTCGAGGCCGCCCTTCTTCTTGTCGGCGTTGTGGCAGCCGCAGCACTTCTCCCTGAAGATCGGCGCCACCTGCCCCTCGAACGTCGGCGGATCGGCGCCGCGGGTGATGGCGGAGATGCTGACGAGGATGAGCGTCGCGATGACCGGCGCGGGCTCGATCGCTCCGGCTCGTGGCCCAGTCGCCTCGCGACTGGAATTCGGCCTGTGGATCGCCAGCGCACTCCGGTTGCGAGGCAACCGGACCACGGGTGGGCCTGCGGCCGCGCATCGACACGATCCCGGCGAATCACGCATGGGGCTCATCTGGAATTCGTGTCAGTGGTTGAAGACGAACTCGGGCGCGTTCAGCAGCGCCCAGAAGACGTCCTCGAGGGCCTGCTTCCGGTCCGGGGACTCGAGCACCGCGGCGAGTGTCTCGATCCGCTCGCGCTCGGTCGGCATCCGGCAGTCGCAGCGGACGAACAGCTCGTCGATGATCTCCGTGGGCGTCCGCCCCTCCTTGAGCCGCCGCTCCACGAGCCCGCCCTGCCGGATGCGGTCGTTCGCCGCGTCGCCGTTGAGCATGTGGAGGGCCTGCGACAGGCTGGGGTCCATCTTCACGGCGCAGCTGCAGACTTCCTCGCGGGTGGCGCGGCCGAACGTGGTCAGGAAGTAGTTCGTCGTGCGGCCGTCGGCCACCTGCACCGCGCGGGCCCCGAGCGGCAGGCCGGGGAACTTGTTCTTCGTGTCGGTGACCTGCGCGATCACGTCGAGCAGCACCTCGGCCCGCTGCCGGCGGACGAGGGCGTGGGAGAAGTTCGTCTCGTCGAGCAGGTTCGAGTCGTTCGGCTCGCACGACCGCTGGTAGGCCCGCGACGTGACGATGTCGCGGACGAGGGCCCGGAAGTCCCAGCCCGAGGCGGCGAAGCGGCGGCCGAGCTCGTCGAGGAGCGGGCCGTTCGCCGGCGGGTTGCTCACCCGGGAGTCGTCGGGCTCGTGGACGACGCCCCGGCCGAGGAAGTGCGTCCAGGCGACGTTCGCCACGTGCCGGGCGAAGAACGGGTTGTCGGGCGCCGTGATCCACGCCGCGAGGGCCTCGCGGCGGTCGCGGTTGGCCACCTTCGGCGTCTCGCCACCGAGGAACTTCGGCGCCGCCGGCTTGCCGGTCAAGGCATGGTTGACCTCGCCGCCGCCCGAGTCGAAGACGATCGTCTCCCGCGGGTCGGCCCCTCGCTTGCGGCCGATCTGCGTGAAGAAGGAGGCGAAGCCGTAGTAGTCGTCCATCGTCCAGCGGTCGAACGGATGGTTGTGGCACTGGGCGCACTGGATCCGCATGCCGAGGAAGGCCTGGGCGACGTTCTCCGTGAGCTTGAGCGTGTTCCGCTCGAGCTGGAAGTAGTTCGTGGGCGGGTTGTCGAACGTGCCGCCGGTCGCCGTGAGCAGGTCGCGGACCATCCGGTCCACCGGCTCGTTGGCGGCGATCCGCCGGTCGAGCCACTGGTGGTAGAGGATGGCGCCCTTGGTGCTCACGTCGTTGCCCTGCGAGCGGATCTGGAGGATCTCCGCCCACTTCATCACCCAGATCTCGGTGAATTCCTTGCGGGCCATGAGCTCGTCGACGATGCGGGCCCGCCTGTCGGGGGCCGGGTCGGCGAGGAACCGGGCACGCTCCTCGGGGGTCGGCAGGAGCCCCACGAGGTCGAGGCTCGCCCGCCGCAGGAAGGTTTCGTCGTCGCAGACGGGCGACGGAGCGATCCGCAGGGCCGCCAGCTTGGCCGCGACGAGGTCGTCGATCACCCTCGCGCCCTCGGTGGCGCCAGGCGGCGGCGGCTCCGGCGCGGGGGTGAACGAGAGGTCGCGCGGGATCGTGACGAGCGGCACGCCCACGGTGATCGTGGCGTAGCGGGCCATCACGAAGGCCTCGCCCCTCGCGCCGCTGGTCACGGCTCCATCGGGCGAGACCTTCGCCGAGCGGTCGTTGTTCGAGGCGTACCAGGCGAGTTCGGTCACGTCGCGGTCGGTGCCGTCGGCGAACCGGGCCACGGCCACGAGCCGCTGCACCGCCCCCTCCCCCTCGAGGAGCGCCGTGGGCGGATAGAGGTCGAGGGCGACGAGCGCGGGCACGCTCGCCGCCGGGTCGGGCCCGGGATCGTCCGGGGCGCCCGCCTCGATCCAGCGGACGAGCGTGGCGGCCAGGTCGCCGTCGGGCTCGAGCCGCTTGCCCCCGGTGTGCTGCACCTGGCCCGTGGCCTTGAGCACGAGCAGGCTCTCCCGCGGGCTCGCCAGGTCGATGCGGCGGCCGGGAAGTTCGCGGGTGATGCGCTGGTAGTCGCCCGCGGGATCGAAGCCGAAGAGGGAGAGCCGGAAGCCGTCCTTGCCGCGGGCCGCCCCGTGGCAGCTCCCCATGTTGCAGCCCCCCCGCGCGAAGACCGGCATCACGTCGAGGCGGAACGAGAGCGGCGCGGGCGAGGCCGCCGACACGACCGCGAGCGGGATCTCCGTCGCCAGCCCGCCGACCGCCACGCGGACCGTCCCCTCGCCGTCCGCGAGCGGCCGCAGGATCGCCGGCCCCCCGGCGGTCCGCTCGATCGCCGCGAGCTTCGGGTCGGAGAGCGCGATCTCGGCGACCGCCGACGCGTCCACCGTGCGGCCGTCGGCGTGCCGCGCCTGCACGACGATCCGCTGCCGGTCGCGCGAGGAGTCGAGCCGCACGCGGGGCGGAAAGGCCTCGATGGCCACGAAGGCGTCGGCGGCGGCCGCGCCCGACGCTGCGACAGCCAGCAGGTATGCGAGCATGATTGCTGCGGCCGGCGGCACCCTCACCCCGGCCCTCTCCCAGGGGGAGAGGGAGAGGATTGAACAAGCCCCTCTCCCTTTGGGAGAGGGTGGCCGAAGGCCGGGTGAGGGTGCCGGGCACGGGGCGGTCGGCGTGGAGACGCTACGGCGCATCGGCCTTCGTCTCCTTCGGCTGCTCGACGGGGAGCGGCACGTCGATCCGCAGTTGCGTCGGCGGCGTCTGCTGGACGATCCAACTGTCGCCCCGCGGCACCCGCAGCTCGCAGAACACGTTCGGGTGGGCGCCCGGCGGCGCGTCGGCGGCCGCCTTCACCGGGAAGGCGAGGTCCGCGGCGCCCGGCTGCAGCTCGAGTTCCGGCGCCTCGGTCTTCGCCGGCAGCCCGAGAAGCCGCGCCTTCGCGGCCCCCGAGAACTCGCCCGGCTTCGTCACCTTCCAGACGATCGTCGCCTCGTGCCCCTGCTCGACCGTGGCCTTCTCGGCCGCCATCTCCACGACGGGCTCCGCGACCTCCAGTGGCACCAGCGCGCTCGACACCAGCGGGGTGGCGTCGTCGCGGTCCTTGCCCTTCGGCTTCGCAACGGCGGTCACGACCACCTGCCAGGTGCCGAGCGGCGCGTCGGCGGCGGCGTTGAGCGGGTACACCGCCTCCGACGTGTCCTCGGGCACGTCCACGGTCGCCGGGGCGCCGACGCCCGGGGGCTTGCATGGAAACCCGAGCCGCACCTTCCCCGCGAAGCCCTCGAGCCGCTCCACGCGGACCCTGAGCTCGAGCGACCCGCGGCGAACCAGGGGCACGGCGGGCGGATCGACCGTGATCCGGATCGGCGCCGGCTCGACGACGGCGACGGGCAGCCGGTCGCCCACCGCCGTGCGGTAGGTGGCGTTGTTCGGCTGGCCGAGGACGAGTTCGGTGGTCTGCCGCAGGCCGCCGAGCGTGTGGCCGTCGTCCGCGGCCCGCACCGCCACGGCCGCCAGGCCCGTGGCGGCCGGGGCATCGGCGGCCGCCTCGAACACGACCGGGGCGGCCGGGGCGTTCGGGGGGAGCGGCCCGGCGGTGGCCGACACGCCCGCCGGCAGGCCCTCGCACGCGAGGGTCGCGGGCCGGTCGCAGTCGGCTCGCGACGCGTTGAAGACGAGCGCCGAGCGATTGCCGCGGGGCACGACGGCCACGAGCCGATCCTGCGAGTTCGGGCGGCCGGGCGGCACCGACACCGCGAGCGCCGGCACGACCGGCTCGATCTCGATCCAGTAGGCGAAGTCGGGGCCGCCGCGCCGCAGGTGGTCCCCCACGCGGACGAGGAACGAGCCCTGGTCCGGCACGGTCACGCGGGCCGCGGCGTCGGGCCCCTCCGCGTCGTCGTTGCCCGTCAGCCGCTCGCGCTTCTCGTCGTCGCGGTGGACGTTGATCACGAGGTCGATCGGCGAGCCGACGCGGCGCCCCCAGCCGCGGACGTGCCAGGTCGTCCCCTTCGGCGCCTCGACGCGGAACCAGTCCACGTCCTCGGGCTTCTCGAGGCGGCCGAGGCAGCCGGCGGGCCCCGTCGCGGGCGTGGCCTTCGCGGGATCGTCGTTGGGCTCGGCCTCCGAGACCGCGGCGAGCGCCGACACCCGCAGCGGCACGCCGACCGGGCTCGCGCGGCCGTCGCGGACGGGACGGATCTCGACGACGCCCGAGACCGGCGCGGCGTCGGGAAGCCGGATCCTTTGGCGAAACGGGCCCGCGGGGTCGCCGAGCCACTCGACGTCGATCTCGGCCCCCGGCGGGCCGGCGGGGGGCCACGCGAGGGAGGCGACCGGGAAGTCGCCGACGTGCAGCAGGTAGACGCTCCCGTCGGTGCCGCCGTAGGCGCTCTCGCGGAGCCGGATCACGTAGTCGCCCTCGTCGGCCACCGTGGCCGCGAGCATGGCGTCCTGCGCGAGCAGCGGGTGGTCGTCGCAGGCCGCCACGACGAAGCCGCGCGAGTCCACGAGCTCGAGGTGCGGATCGAACATCTCCTGGTCGAGCCGGATCGCGTCCACCGCGGCGGAGATCCGCTGCCCGGCGGCGAGGTGGACCCGGAAGCAATCGACGTCCTCCCCCTTGACGACGCCCGTCACGGTGCGGCCGGGCGGCAGGGGCTGCGCCGCCGCGGCCGCGTCGTTGGGCTCGACCTCCGCCACCTGCTCGAAGCCGCCGACGCGGAAGGTGCGCAACTCCGAGAGCCCGTCGCGGGTGCGGACGCGGAGGCGGTGCGGCCCCGGCGGGCAGTCGGCGGGCACGCGGAGCGTCGCCTTCACCGTCTTGTCGTCCACGCCCGCCAGCGCCGTGACGGCGATCCGTCCCTCCTCGAAGAACAGCTCCTGCGGCTCGCCGAGGTCGCCGCCGATGAGGCGGATCTCGATCTCGGCGCCCGGAGGCGCGCCCGGCGGCTCGACGCGGCCGATCGTCGGGGCGGCCGCCGCGGGCCACGCCGAGAACCCGGCCGCGACGAGGGCAGCGACGACGACGACGGGCAGGGCGGGGCGGGGACGCATGGCGGTCGTGGCGGCCGGTGGGCCGCCGCGTCAGGCGAGCAGTTCCTTCCGGACCGTGCCGCCGTCGACGATCTCGATCGGGCGGTTGCCGGGGGCCATCAGTTCCTTCTCGGCGGTGATGCCCAGGCAGTGGTAGACCGTGGTCGCGAGGTCCTCGATCGACACCGGGGAGTCCTGCGGCTCGGCGGCGATGGCGTCGGAGGCTCCGTAGATCTGCCCGCGCTTGATGCCGCCGCCGGCGAGCACCACGCTGAACACCTTCGGCCAATGGTCGCGGCCGGCGCCCGCGTTGATCCGCGGCGTGCGGCCGAACTCGCTCGACACCATGACGAGCGTGGAGTCGAGCAGCCCGCGGCGGTCGAGGTCGGTGATCAGGGCGGCGAACGCCTGGTCGAACGGCGGCAGCGTGTTCGTGATCCCGTCGCGGATCTGGGCGTGCATGTCCCAGCCGCCGTAGGAGAGCGTCACGAACCGTACGCCCGCCTCGACGAGCCGGCGGGCGAGCAGCATCCGCTGCCCGGCCGGATTGCGTCCGTACTCGTCCTTGACGGCGTCGGGTTCGGACTTCATGTCGAACGCGGCCCGGGCCTCGGCCGAACTCACCAGCGCGTAGGCTCGCTGGTAGAACGAATCCATGGCGGCCACCTGGCCGCCGTCCTCGAGTTGCTGGAAGTGCCGGCCCACCGTGTCGCGGAGCCGCTGCCGCTTGGCGAAGCGGTCCTTGTCGACACCGCCCGGCAGGTCGAGGTCGCGGACCGTGAACCCGCCGTCGGCCGGATCGGAGCCGAGCACGAACGGACCGTAGCCGCTGCCGAGGTAGCCGGCCCCGGCGTCCTGGGCGGGCAGGTTCGGCACGCAGACGTACGGCGGCAGGTTGGCGCGCGGGCCGAACTCGTGGGACACCACGCTGCCGAAGCTGGGGTACGAGAGGGCCGGGCTCGGCCGGTAGCCCGTGAACATGTTGTGGGTGCCGCGTTCGTGGGCCGCCTCGCCGTGCGTCATCGAGCGGATGACGGTGATCTTGTCGGCGACC
>JBJTPA010000221.1:0-7394 GCA_046074885.1 Planctomycetaceae bacterium | reverse complement strand
TCGGCGACTCGCCCGTGGACTGGGAGGCGGGCATCAACGCCGGTATCCGCACCGCCGCGATCGTTCCCGTTCCGCTCGCGGCCAAGGAACCGCAGCGACGCGAGGAACTCGGCATCGCGGCCTACGCGAGCCTGTTGGACTGGCTCGACACGGTTTGGGGGCCAACGGGTACGCGGTAGGATGTGCGGACTCTCCAACGCGGTCCGATTCGGCCCGGTGCCGCCATGTCCTCCCACAAGCCCGTGATCGGCATCCTCACCGGCGGCTGCGACTGCCCGGGGCTCAATGCCGTCATCCGGGCCGCCACGAAGACCGCCCTACGCCTGGGCTATGACTGCGTGGGCTTCCTCCGCGGCTACGAGGGACTCGTCGATCCCGTGGCCTACATGCCGCTCGACGCGCGGAACACCGCCGACATCCTCCTCCAGGGCGGCACGATCCTCGGCTCGACCAACAAGGGCCGGTTCTCGTCCCTCGTCGGCGAGGGCGACAGGCGGCGGATCGATCCCGAACTGCTCGAGCAGGCCGCGGCCACCGTGCGGCAGCTCGGGCTCGCGGGACTCGTCTGCGTCGGGGGCGACGGGTCGCTCGGCATCGCCCAGCAGCTCCACGAGCACGGCGTGCCCGTCGTCGGCGTGCCCAAGACGATCGACAACGACCTCGACTGCACCGCCTTCACGTTCGGCTTCGACTCGGCCGTGGCCTGCGCCACCGACGCCCTCGACCGGCTCCATACGACCGCGGCGAGCCACGAGCGGGTGATGGTGCTCGAGGTGATGGGCCGCCACGCCGGCTGGATCGCCCTCCACGCGGGCATCGCCGGCGGCGGCGACGTGATCCTCATCCCGGAGATCCCCTGGACATTCGAGCATGTGTGCGCGAGCGTCGAGGAACGCGAACGGGAAGGAAAACGGTTCACGCTCGTGGTCGTGGCCGAGGGCGCGCACCTCCCCGACGGCACGCTCGTCCACGATGGCGGCAAGGGTGAGCGGCGGCAGGTCCGCCTCGGGGGGGTGGGCGGGATCGTCGCCGACGAGATCGCGAAGCGGCTCGGCCGCGAGGTCCGCGCGATCGTGCTCGGCCACCTCCAGCGCGGCGGCACGCCCACCGCGTTCGACCGGGTGCTCGCCACCGAGTTCGGGGCCCACGCCGTGCGGCTCGTCCACGAGGGCCGCTTCGGCGAGATGGTCTGCTACCGGCCGCCGGACATGGCGAGCGTGCCGATCGCGGCCGCCATCGCCCGGCTCTCACGGGTCGATCCCCGCTCGTCGGCCGTGCAGGCGGCCCGGGCCCTCGGCATCGGTTTTGGCGACGCGCCGCCGACGGCGGGCCCCTTCGCGTGAGGCGGCTCGGTCGCGGGCCAGGTCGCGGACAGTTACGTCGCCGTGTTCAGTAGCGGCCCTCGAAGCCGGCGTAGCCGCCGTGGATGATCGTGGTCGTGCCCGCGGCGATGCCCGAGAGCGACGCGGGGGAGTCGATGAGCGGCGGCCACTGGCCGTCGGCCTGCGCGATGTTGCCCACGCCCACGACACGGTAGCCGACCGAGAGCGTCCAGTGCTCCGTCACGTCCCACGCCACGCCGGTGTCCACCGACCCGAGCCAGGAGAGGACGCCGAGCGTCGAGTGCACCGAGACGGGGGCCCCGTCGGCGAACGTCGCCACCGCGCCACTCGACGCGGAGGAGAGCGTCTTCGTGTTGGTGACCGAGTTGCCGGCCAGCATGATCTTCGGCACCACCGCGAGCCGCATGCTCGGGAGGAACCGCCAGTCGAACTTGGCCCCGATCTGGCCGCCGTAGAGGTCATTGTTCGTGGCCACGGCCAGGTTGGCGGCGCCGAGGGCGGGGTCGCTCGCCGCGGTCGCGAGCGTGAGCACGTCCTGCACCTGGAAGAAGCGGAAGCCCGCCAGCCACATGAGGCTCACCGCCCGGTCGCGCGGCAGGAACTCCGGCCGGTCCCAGAGGGCGTAGACCCAGTTGATCTCCACGTCGTTGACGAGGTCCGACCGCGTGATCGCCTGCGCGGACGCACCCGACAAAAACGCCGCCGCCGGCTGGCCCGCCACCAGGACGCCGTCCGCGGCCTGCGGGATCGCCTGGATCGAGTCGGGCGGCGCGCTCGCGACCGTCGCCATCGAGCCGATGCCGTAGACGCCCCAGTAGATGAATTCGACCGCGTGGTGCTGCTGCGGCCCGAACCAGCGGCCGAGGTGGAGGTCCACGCCGCCGGGCCACGAGGCCCCCGCGTCGCCGGTCGAGAGCTGCACGCCGCCGAGCGGTTGCATCGTGGGCGTGCCGGCCCCGAGCGTGCGGGTCATCAGCAGGCCCGAGGCGCCGGCGAACCACCGCGGCCACGTGGGCAGCATGTCCACGCCGACGGCGTTGGGCATGCCGGCGAGCCCGCCGCTCGACGGCTCGCCGAGATACATCGGCGGCGTGGCGGCGGCCTCCGGTGAAGGCACCGGTTGGGGAACGGGCTGGGGCAGCGGTTGGGGCAGCGGCTGCACCGGCGCCTGGCCACGGCCCGTGCCCGCGGCGAACACCGCGACGGCGGTGGCCAGGCACCACGACGTGATGCGCGGTCGGCGCATGGGAAAAGGTTCCGGGCGGGGCGGACGGCGCGGCGGCGGGCCGCGGGGCGGGGAACGTCCGGAACCGGCCGCGGGCGGTCAAGGCCGCTTGTCGCTCCAAGGGGCCGCCGCGGCAGGCGGGGTACACTCGTGCCTCCACGAAGACCGCGTCCGCGACGCGACGGGAGCCGGGCCGGGAGCCTGCGGAAGATGCGAAGGACGCGAAAGCCGGCGGCCCGCCCGGGCGATCCCCGGCGCCCGTCGCGGCCTGCGATCCTCGCCTGGCTCGCCCGCCGCCAGGACTTCGAGCGCACGCCCCCGGCCGGCGGGGCCGCCTTCGGCCTCGCCCGCGTCCGCCGCCTGCTCGCGGCCGTCGGCTCTCCCCAGGAGCGGCTCCGGGTGGTGCACGTCGCCGGCACCAAGGGGAAGGGCTCGACCGTGACCATGCTCGCGGAGATTCTCGCCGCGGCCGGCCACCGCGTGGGCCGCTACACCTCGCCCCACGTGCATCGTCTCGAGGAACGCATCTGCGTCGATGGCCGCCCGATCGCGGCCGCCGACCTCGCCGCGGCCTTCGCGACGGTGATCCCGGCGGTCGAGACCCTCGACCGGGCGGCCGCCCGCCGCTGCGGACGCGGCCCGACCTGGTTCGAGGCCGTGACCGCCGCGGCGCTGGTGCACTTCGTTCGCGCGGGCGTGGACGTGGTCGTGCTCGAGACGGGGCTCGGCGGCCGGCTCGACGCCACCAACGTCTGCCGGCCGCTCGTCTCGGTGATCACGAGCATCAGCCTCGACCACATGAACCTGCTGGGCGGCACCATCGTGAGGATCGCCGCGGAGAAGGCGGGCATCGTCAAGCGCGGCCGCCCCGTGATCTCGGGCGCCACGCATCCCGCGGCCCGCCGCGTGATCGAGGCGACGGCGAAGAGACGGCGTGCGCCGCTGCTCGAACTCGGCAGTGACTTCCGCGTCACGTGGCGGGCCGCGGACGACCGCGACCCGCTGGCGGGCGGCACGGTCGAGATCGAGCCACCCGCGCGGCTCGCGGCCGCGCCGATCCGGGCCACGCTCGCGATGGCAGGCCGCCACCAGGCCGACAACGCGGCGCTCGCCGCCGTCGCCGCGCTCGAGCTCGACGCGCAGGGGATTCGCGTGCCCGGGCGAGCGATCGCCCGCGGGTTGGCCCAGGCCCGGCTGCCGGCACGGATCGAGTTGGTGTCGCGGGCGCCGACCGTGGTCATCGACGCTGCCCACAACGTGGCCTCGATGCGGTCGCTCGTCGAGACGCTCGGGCCCCTCGTGGGCGGGCGGCGGCGGGTGCTCGTGTTCGCCGCCAGCGCCGACAAGCAGGTGGAGGAAATGCTCGCGGAGGCAGCCGGCCGTTTCGACGACGTGGTCGTCACCCGCTACGCATCGAGCAGCCGCGGCGCGGCGGTGGAGCGACTCGTCGCGGCCTGCCGGGCGGCGGGCCTGCCGGAGCCGCTCGTCGCGGCGACGCCCGCGGAGGCGCTGGCCGTGGCGCGGTCACGCGCCGGCCGCCGCGGCCTCGTGTGCGTCGCCGGGAGCTTCTTCCTCGCCGCCGAGGTCCGGGGCCGGCGCTGAGCCTGGCGCGAGCGCGTCGAGGGCGCGGGCCAGCACCTCGTCCACGGCCCGCGGCGGGTCTGCCGATGGGCCCGGCCGCATCGCCGCCGAGTCGCGGCGTCGCCGCCAGCGGGCCAGCCGCTCGAGCGACGCGCTCGTCGGGGCGACCGCGAACCCGTCGTCGGGCGACACGCCCCAGTCGTCGTCGGCGCCGGCATCGCGGCGCCGGTCGATCGAGGTGCCGTCGGGCCGCAGGTATTCCGACGTGGTGAGCTTGAGGAGACCGCCGCCGGCGAGCGGCAGGATCGACTGCACCGTGCCCTTGCCGTAGGTGCGGCTGCCGACGACCCGGGCACGGCCGTGGTCCTGGAGGCACGCGGCCACGATCTCCGCCGCGCTCGCCGTCATGCCGTCCACGAGCAGGGCGATAGGCACGCCCGCGAGGACGGCACCGGCGTTCGCCCGCCGCACGTCCTGCGGCGGCGTCGCGACGCCGTCCCGCGTCGGCTGCCGACGGCCCCGCGTGGACACGATCACGCCCTCGTCGAGGAACAGGTCGCAAACGTCCACGGCGGCCGTCACCAGGCCGCCGGGGTTGCCGCGGAGATCGATCACGACGCCGCGCAGCGGCTTCGGCGGGCCGGCGTCGCTGAACTGCCCGGCGGCCACCCGCGCGAGCGCCTCCTCGAGTTCCGCGGCGGTCCGCTCACCGAAGCCGGTGATCCTCACGAGCGCGATGCCCGGCTCGCCCTCCAGCCACCAGTCCCAGGTGCCGTCGGGCAGCCGCCGGTCGCCCTCGACGCTCTCCACCTGCACCACTTCGCGGACCAGCCGCACGTCTCGGGCCGCGGCGTCGCCGGAATCGGTCGCGCCGTCCCCCGGCGCGACCGACAGCGTGACCGGCGCGCCGGGCTCGCCGCGGAGCCGGGCCACGGCGTCGCGCAGCGCCATGCCCGCGGTCGAGTGCCCGTCGATCGCCGTCACGCGGTCGCCGGCGCCGATGCCTGCCCGGGCGGCGGGGCCGCCCGGGAGCGGCGTGGCCACGGTGAGTCCGCCGGTGCGGTCGTCGATGGCCAGTTCCAGGCCCACGCCGCCGAACCGCTGGTCGAGGGCCGCCTCGAGTTCGCGCTGGCCGTCGCCGCGGAGCCAGGCGGAGTTCTCGTCGAGCGTCGCCACTGCGCCGTCCACGGCGGCGGCGACGAGCGCGTCGCCGTCCACGGGCTCGATGTAGGCCGCGTCGATGAGCGCGAGCACCTCGTCCACCCGCCGGCCGCCTCGGTCGCGCTCGCGGGCGTACCAGGCCGCCACGCAGGCGACCGTGGTGAGCAGGAGCACGAGGAGGTTGCGGGCCGGCATGCGAGGTGATTCGCGGGAGGCGGGCGAACGGACCGAATATACGCCTCCGCGGCCGCCCGCCCTGAAATTCCCGCCTCCAAGCGGTCTGGCACGGGGGGGCGGCCGGACCTACCATCCCCGCCCCCCGTCCGGTTCCGGCGAGCGCTCCCGGCCCGCGACGGCATCCGCCCGCACTCCGGGACTGAACCGGGAGGTTTCCGCATGGCCGGCAGGTCGAACGGCGGTCGCCGCAGCGATCGCGATTCGGATTCCATGGAGGTGCTCAAGCCGCTCGTCGTGCTCGCGCTCTTCGGCATGATCCTCTACGGTGCCTACACGGTGGTGCAGAAGGGTCCGGAGCCGACTGCGGCCGAGGCCCCGCCGGTCGCGGCCCCCGACGTGCAGCTCGCCGCGCCGTCGCCCGGCGCCGCACCCTCTCCGGGCGCGGCCCCGTCGCCCGCGCCGCCGCCGGCGTTCGTGCCGTCGATTCCCGTGGCCGCCCCGGCGACGAATGCGGCGGTGCCGGCGGCCGCCGAACCGGCCCCGACGTACCTGCCGGCCGAGTCCGCGCCGCCGCCGTCGGCCGACCAGGTCGCACCACGGAATCCCGCCCCCGCGCCCGTGGCGGGTCGCCCCGCGGCGGTCGTCCCGCCCGCGATGCTGCCGACCGAGCCCTCGGCGCCGCTCGTGCCGGCGGCCGGCCTCGCGCCGCCCCCCGCATCCACGGTCGGCGCGTCGTCGGCCGCGTTCGCGTCGGCCTGGTCCGACGCCCACGACAAGCTCGCCGCCGGCCGCTATGCCGAGGCGCTTGCCGCGCTCTCCGTCTGGTACGACGACCCGTCGCTCGGCCTCGAGGAGAGCCAGCGGCTCGAGGACCTGCTCGGCCAGCTCGCCGGGACGGTGATCTATTCGCAGCAGGACCTGCTCCTGCCGCCCCACGTCGTGGCCCCGGGCGAGACGCTCGACGTCGTCGCCGCGCCGCTCGGCGTGTCGCCGCGGCTGCTCGCCAAGATCAACGGCGTGGACGATCCGCAGCGGCTCGTGCCCGGCGAGCACATCAAGGTGGTCCGCGGCCCGTTCGACGCTGTCGTGAGCGTGTCGCGGCGGAGGATCAGCCTGCAGCTCAACGGCGCCTACGCGGGCAGCTTTCCCGTCGTCGTCGGCCGCCGCTACCTCGAGAAGGTCGGCGTGTCGCTGCCGGTGCTCGAGATGCAGCACGGGTTCGGCGGCGGGACCGCGATCCCGGCCGGCACGGCGTCGCTCCGCAAGGCGATCGTCCTCGGCGAGGGGCTCGTCATCGAGGGCGTGGACGATCCGGTCGCGGTGGCCGACGCCGCGCCGCAGACGAGCCTCGTGATGTCGGCCCGCGACCTCGAGGAGCTCCTCGACATCCTCGGACCCGCGTCGCGGATCCTCGTGCGGCAGTAGGCGACCGCGACTCGCCGGCCGTCGCCGAAACGTCGCGGGCCCGCGACGCCTTCGCGCCGCGGGCCCGCCGTTTCAGTCGCGCTCCCTGGCGCCGCTCAGCGGACCGCCTCCTGCAGCATCCGCGAGTTGGGGATCGAGTGCCGCGACACGAGGCCGCCGTCGCGGGTCTCGATGACCGTCGCCACGGGGCCGACCTCGCGGACCGTGCCCTCGAAGCCCGCCACGCTCACCGTGTCGCCGGCCTGCAGCCGCTGCCGCACGTAGTAGCCTGACAGGATGCCGGCCATCACGTCGCGGCCGCCGAGGCCGAACGCCAGCGCGAAGCCCGCCGCGAGGCCGGCCGAGCCGATGAGGATCAGCTTCTCGAGCAGGGCGAACTGGATGCCCAGCTGGTTGAAGGCCGCGATGAAGGTCAGGATCGACAGCACCCAGTAGCAGCCGCCGGCGAGGTACTCGGCGTAGGACAGGCCGACACGGTCGGC
>JBJTPA010000220.1:0-11652 GCA_046074885.1 Planctomycetaceae bacterium | reverse complement strand
CCACACCCGCGCGATGCCGTCGCCCACCTCGAGCACGCGGCCGACCTCGCGGACGTCGATGCCCGACTCGAAGCGGTCGATCTCCTCACGCAGTACCGAGGCGATCTCGTCCGTATTGAATTTCATGGATGCTCCTCTGCTTCAGCCGCCGCCCGAGCCGGGACAGGCCCGTGGCGACGGAATGGTCGTAGATGGTGTCTTCAACGCGGACGACCAGGCCGCCGATGAGGGCGGGATCGACCGTGAACGTGGCGGCGAGCGTGGCGCCGACGGCCTTCTCAACCTCGGCGACGAGGCGGGCCTGTTCGGCGGCATCGACGGGCACGGCCGTCGTGAATCTGGCCTGCAGGCGGCCCTCGAGCTGATTCGCCAGCTGTTCCGTGGCGGCGACGACCTCGGCGAGGATGCCGAGCCGGCCGTGCCGGGCGAGCACGTGGAGGGCATGGACCGTCGTGGGCAGCAGCCTGCCGCCGTTCATGCGGTCGATGAGCGCCGACTTCTCCTCGACGGTGACCTTCGGCGACGCGAAGACGGCGGCCGCCTTGGGAACCTTCGGCAGCACGTCGCGGACGATCGCGCCGAGTTCCTCGATCACCTCACGGCGGCAGCCCTTCTTGTCGGCCGCCTCGACGATCGCCTGGGCGTAGACCTTCGCGAGCCGGTCGGCGCCGATGTCCACGTGCCGCGCGGCGGCGTTCGGGTTGGAGGGCTGGGAGGTCATCGGGATCGGGTCGCGGCTTCCTTCAGTTCACGCTCGGACGGCTGGTGATCCCGGCGATCGAGTCGCGGACGAGTCGGGCCTGGTCGTCCTTGCCGAGCTTCTCGCGGAGGAATTTTCCTGCGACTTCCACGGCCAGCGCTCCCGCCTTCTCGGCGATCTGCGAGAGGGCGTCGTCCTTGGCCAGGCCGATCTCCCGCTTGGCCCGGGCCTGCTCCTCGTCGGCGGCCTTGCGGGCCTCGGCGATGATCGCCTGCCGCGTGGCCTCGGAGTCGCGGCGGGCCTCCTCCAGCATCCCGCGGACCTCGTCGGCGGCCTCGGCGAGCCGCAGCTCGTAGGAGGCGAGCTGCCTCCTCGCCTCCTCGTGGGCGGCATTCGTCGCGGCGATCGTGTGGGCAATCCCCTGCTCGCGCTTGTCGAGGCCCTGCATGATCGGCTTCCAGGCGAACGCCGTGAGCAGGCCGAGCAGGCCCAGGAACACCGCGAACGACCAGATCGCGAGATCCTTGCGGACCTCGGCCGGGCTCTCGAACTCGGCCTGCGTCATGCCGGCCGGGGCGCCGTGGCCGATGGCCACGTGGTGGTGATCATCGCCATGAACAGCCTCGGCCTGATCGGAGGCCCACGACGGACCGCATGCCGAGACCAGCGCGACGCCGACGAGGAGCCGCGCGGCGGCCGTGACGACGGGGCGGGCGAGCGAGGACGAGGGCGACACGGGAAATCCTCCGCGGGCGGGTGGCAGGTCGTACGCCGCGCCCCCGGGGACGCGTGCCGCGAGAGGTTTTCTCTCGCGGCCGCGCCCTCGGGACGACGGCGTCAGGTCACGTTTTCGAGGCCGTTCGACTCGGCACTCACTTGGGGGTGCAGAGGAACAGCGCGTAGAACGTGAAGCCTTCGATGAGGGCCGCCGCGATGATCATCGCGATCTGGATGGTGCCCGCAACCTCCGGCTGCCGTGCAATGCTCTCGTAGGCGGCGGCCGCGAGCCGGCTGATGCCGAACGCGGAGCCGATCACGGCCAGGCCGATGCCGATGTAGGGCGTCAGGTCGATGAGCGACGTGGTGCCGTCGGCGGCGCTCGCGATGTCGGCGCACGCGAACGTGGCGGCGAAGGCGGCGAGGATGGCGACGGAACGGACGGTGAGCAGCGAACGAATCATGACGAGGTCAAACTCCTGGTGACGAAGGAAGAAAGCGAAGACGGACAAGCGGAACGTGGACGGGAATCGAGGGCCGTGCGGAGCCAAGGTTAATGTTGGTGCACGGCCGCGCCAATGAACAGTGCCGACAAGAACGTGAAAATGTAGGCCTGCAGGAACGCGACGAAGAGCTCCAGCACGCTGAACAGGGTGCAGCTCACGACGCTGATCCCGGTCACCGTGGCCCACAGGCCCAGGGAATACGTGGCGGCGGCGGAGATCATGCCCATGATGCCCAGGAGCACGAGGTGGCCGGCCACCATGTTGGCCAGCAGCCGGATCGCCAGGACACCGTGCTTGATGAGCAGGCCGAACATCTCGATCGCGAAGATGAACGGCTTGATGATGATCGCGAGCGGCAGCGGCAGGTCCATCGATGGCACCTGGTTGATGAAGAAGCCGAAGAAGCCGAATTTCTGCATGCCGGCAACGACGACCGTGAGCAGCGTGACCCCCGCGAGCGCCAGCGTCACCGAGAACGAGGCGGTCGGCGAGCCCGCCCAGGGCACCATGCCGAGCAGGTTGCAGCCGAGGATGAAGAAGAAGAGCGTGAGCAGGAGCGGCACGAAGCGGTCGCCCTCGTGGGCCGGGTGGGCGTGGGCCGCCGCGTGACCGTGGTCGCCACCGTGGCCGTCGTCGTGATGATCGTGGCTGTCGATCGCCGGTCGGGCGATCTGGTCGCGCACGAAGAGCACCATGGCCTCGAGCAGGTTCGTGAGCCTGCCCTTCGGCGGCGCTCCCGAGCGGAGCCTGGCGGCCAGCCGCGTGAACAGCAGCACCATCGCGGCCGCCACGACGAGTTCCAGGATCATGTACTTGGAAATGCCGAAGCCCGACTTGACCGCGTAGAGGCTCTTCAGTTCGGTGGAGGGCAATTGCGGGATGAGGATTTTCCCGTCCATCGCCTCCCTGAAGGCCGCCGGATCCGTGATCTCCGGGTTGCCGTCGCGGAGGAACTGGGGCACCTGGTCGAGCGACGTCCAGTCATAGCGCCACAACGCCTTGGGCACCTCGAAGAAGTAGCTGTCCTTGAGGTGGTAGATCGGGTTGTGGTCGGACATCGTGGTCGCGTCGTTCGCGGGCGGGGCTGCGGCGGGGTCGGAAGTGTGCGGGATCGGTCGCCGAACGGTCAACGAGGGCCGTCGGGCGGGCGAGCCGCAGCCTCCGGAGCCACCATGATGTGCAGCAAAATCACCGTGGCAAGGAGCACGAGGTAAAAAATGACGAGCAAGCCGCCGGCCCCCGCCTCGCGGAGGTCCGCACCCCGGTCCGAAAGCCACGCCAGGGCCGCCAGCGGCGGTATCAGCCGCAGGGCCGTCGCCCCGAGAGCGGCCACCATGGCGGCGGCCGGGGTTGGCGCCGGCCGCCGGGCCGCGAGCCAGCCCCCGAGGCCCCCGGCTGCGGTCACGGCCGCCGCGAACCCGACGGCCTCGCGCCACCCGGGCCGTCCGCCGCCCAACTGCAGGGCCAGGGCCGCGGCCGCGGCCAGCACGCCGGCGAGGATCACCATGCCCAGCAGCGTTCCGCGGCCGGCAGGTGCCGGGCGACGTTCCGGCGTCGCGGTCATGGCGGCCGCCTCCCCCGGCCCAGGCTCGCCAGCCACGCGAGCGAGGCGCCCAGCCCGAGCACGAATCCGGCCGGGCCGATCACCCGCGTCCCCAGGCGTGCGTCGAGCCAGCCGCCCGCCACGCCCGGCAGGAACATCACGAGGCCGACCGCCATGATCCGTGCGGCCCACGTGAGGGCTTCACCGACCGGCGACCCGCGGGGATCCTGAGGCATGGCTGCTAGGATAGCGGCCCATCGTCCCCGGGGCCTTCTGCCGTGTCCCAGCGCAAGCGCCGCCGTCGTTCCCGCCATCGCGATCTGGCGGGGTCGATCGCGGCCGCCACGCAGACGTCCGGCCCGCCGGCCACGCTCCGGCTCGTCGCCTGCGACGGCCAGACGACCCACGAGTCGGTCGTCCAGAAGGTCGAGGAGTTGGCGTCCGCCCGGTCCGCGTGGCCGGTGATCTGGGTGGACGTCGAAGGCCTCGACGACCTCGCGACGATCCGCGCGATCGGCCGGATCTTCGACATCGGCGACCTCGCCCTGGAGGACGCGGTCACGCCCGACGAGCGGCCGAAGGTGGAGGTCTTCGGCCACCAGGTGCTCATCGCCGTGCGGATGGCGCGGACGGACGGCGAGTCGATCGCCACCGACCCGATGGCGATCTTTCTCGGCGACCGCTCCGTGATCACCTTCCACGACCGCACGAGCCACGACGGCTTCGAGGGGGTCCGCCAGCGGATCCGCCAGCACCGCACCCGGCTCGGCGAGCTCGGGGCCGACCACCTCTGCGCGCTCCTGCTCGACGCCGTCATCGACGGCTACTTCCCGGTGCTCGAGCGGTTCGGCGACACGCTCGAGGCCATCGAGGACGAGGCGCTCGACAACCCCACGCGCCGGCTCCTCGGCCGGATCCACGACGTCCGCACCGACCTCATGACGCTCCGGCGCGCCCTCTGGCCGACGCGGGACGTGCTCCACGCGCTCGGCCGCGAGGCCACGCCCTTCGTGGGCGAGCACGCCCGCCAGCACTTCCGTGACTCCTACGACCACACGATGGAGCTGCTCGACCTCACCGAGGGCTACCGCGAGATCGGCAGCGACCTCCGCGACATCTACCTCGCGAGCATCAACAACCGGATGAACGACGTGATGAAGGTGCTCACGGTGATCGCCACCGTGTTCATGCCACTGACGTTCATCACAGGCTGGTACGGCATGAACTTCAACACCGCCTCGCCGTGGAACATGCCGCTGCTCAACTACCGCTATGGCTCGCTCGTGGCCGCGGCGACGATGCTGGCGACGACGCTGGGCATGGTGGCGTTCTTCTGGCGCCGCGGCTGGCTGCGCCGCTGGCACTGACTCAATTGGCGGGGCGTTCCTGGGCGTGGGGTGGTCCGTCCGTGAAGCGGCCCTCGAAGATCGCGATGTCGATGGCGAACGGGCGGCTCGACACGGTCAGTTCGCCGGCGAAGGGATAGCCGAACAGGGACACGAGGTAGAGATTGAGCCCGATGATCATGGCCGTCAGGGCGGTCAGGAACCGTTGCAGGCTCACGCTCTGCGCCGAAAACAGGCCGGCGAACAGCACCGTGACCGCGGCGCCGGCGATGAGCACGAACCATTCGACCAACGGGATGCCGGTCGTCGCGGTGCCGGTCCGCTCCCTGCGGCAGTCCCAGAGCTCCTGGATCTGCGCCAGGATCATCGGGTAGATGGCCTTCTGTGACTCCGTCACCGGCTCGAAGTCGCGCATGTGATCGACGATCGTGAACGCCGTGCGGCGGGCGTCGCCGCTCACCTGCCCGCGGGCCATGAGCGGCCACTCGAGGTCCACGACCTGCCGGGCGTAGGTCTTGCAGGCCTCCCGGATCGAGGCACGCTGGGGCTCGGGAAGTCGGTCGGCGAGCAGGAAGATGTCAGCCAGCGAGTTGGATTCCTCCTGCACCACGTCGATCCCGTGCTCGAACCGCACCATGGCATCGACCACGACGAGTCCGAGCAGAACGGCGTACAGCGTGCCGACCACCGAGAGCAGGTTGCCGGTGAGGTCGTGCGACTGTCGGAGCTTCTCCGCGGGGTACAGGCTGCGGCCCAGCGCCACGAGCAGGATCGCGGCCACGATGGCGACGAGGATGATGAGCAACCCGTTGCCGAAGCCGTCGAATTCCATGCGACCCAGTCCCAGTTTGTCCGCCCCGCCGCGACGGCCGCCAGGCGATCGTTCGGGCGGTGGCGTCGGAATTGCCCGGCCGAACCGAACCGTGTACCCTGCTTTCGTCCTTCGGGCCGCAGCAGCGCGGACACGATGGGGAATGGTGTAACGGTAGCACGACTGGCTCTGAACCAGTTAGTCTAGGTTCGAATCCTAGTTCCCCAGTTTTCACTCTCACGCGCCGAGGGGCTTGCCTCGAAGTCCGGCGACCTCGACTCTCACGCGCCGAGGGGCTTGCCTCGCGCCCCTCTCTCCCGCGCCGCCCGTGCGTCGCGTCAGATCGACTTGGGCCGCGGAATCCGGCCGCCGCCCGACCCGCCCCGGCCGCGGCGGCCGCGGGCACCGCCCGCCCGTGTCGGCGCGCCGTCCCGCAGGGCGGCGATCTCGTCGCGAATCCGGGCCGCCCGCTCGAAGTCGAGCTCGGACGCGGCCTGCATCATGTCGGCCTCGAGCTGCTCGAGGAGCTCGGCCTGCCGCCGTCGATCGTCGTCGCCCCGTCCCACCGCCTCGAAGGCCACGGCCCGCGAGGCCGCCTCGGCCTCGATGCCGGCGCGGATCTCCTTGCGGACCGTCTCGGGCGTGATCCCGTGCTCGCGGTTGTACTCCTCCTGGAGCGCCCGCCGCCGGCGGGTCTCGTCCACGGCCTGCTGCATCGACTCGGTGACCGAGTCGGCGTAGAGGATCACGCGGGCGTCCACGTTGCGGGCCGAGCGGCCGATCGTCTGCATGAGCGAGGTCTCGCTCCGCAGGAAGCCCTCCTTGTCGGCGTCGAGGATCGCCACCAGCGACACCTCCGGCAGGTCGAGCCCCTCGCGGAGCAGGTTCACGCCCACGAGGACGTCGAACTTCCCCTCGCGGAGGTCGCGGAGCAGCTCCACCCGCTCGAAGGCGTCGAGCTCGCTGTGGAGCCAGCGGCAGCGGACGTCGCGCTCCTGGAAGTAGGCCGTGAGATCCTCGGCGAGCTTTTTGGTCAGCGTGGTCACGAGCACCCGCTGGCCCGCGGCCACGGTCTTCGCGATCTCACCCGAGAGGTGCACGACCTGCTGCTTCGCCGGCACGATCTCGATGACCGGGTCCAGGAGCCCCGTGGGGCGGATCACCTGCTGCACCACCTCGCCCCCGGTGCGAGCGAGCTCCCAGGGGCCCGGCGTGGCCGACACGAACACCGTCTGGTGGAGCCGCTTCTCCCACTCGTCGAACATCAGCGGCCGGTTGTCGAGGGCGCTCGGCAGCCGGAAGCCGTGGTCCACGAGCGTGGTCTTGCGGGCCTTGTCGCCGGCGTACATGCCGCGGACCTGCGGCACGGTCACGTGCGACTCGTCCACGAAGAACAGGAAGTCGTCCGGGAAGTAGTCGAAGAGCGTCGTCGGCGTGCTGCCCGGAGCCCGGCCGGAGAGCGGCCGCGAGTAGTTCTCGATGCCGGGGCAGAAGCCCGCCTCCATGAGCATCTCGATGTCGAACCGCGTGCGGGCGTTGAGCCGCTGCGCCTCGAGGAGTTTTCCCTGGGACTTCAGCTCGTCGAGCCGCTGCTCCAGTTCCTGCCTGATCGTGGCCACGGCCGCGCGGACGCGGTCCTCCGGCATCACGAAGTGGCGGGCCGGGTAGAAGTAGGTCTCGTCCTTCCGCGCCGCCACCTCGCCGCTCACGGGGTGGACGACCGCGATCGACTCGACCGCGTCGCCCCAGAACTCGACCCGGCAGGCGAGCTCGTCGTACGGCGGCCAGATGTCGATCGAGTCGCCGCGGACCCGGAACTTCCCGCGTTCGAGCACGACGTCGGTCCGCTCGTAGTGGATCGAAACGAGCCGCTCGAGGAGCTGGTCGCGGGTGAGCGTCATTCCCGACGCGAGCCGCACCACCATCGACCGGTAGTCGTCGGGCGAGCCGAGGCCGTAGATGCACGACACGCTCGCCACCACCACCACGTCGCGGCGGCTGACGAGCGCGCTCGTGGCCGCGAGCCGGAGCCGGTCGATCTCCTTGTTGATCGCCGCGTCCTTCTCGATGTAGATGTCGCGCTGCGGGATGTAGGCCTCGGGCTGGTAGTAGTCGTAGTAGCTGACGAAGTAGTGCACCGCGTTGTGCGGGAAGAAGTCGCGGAACTCGGCGTAGAGCTGGGCCGCGAGCGTCTTGTTGTGGGAGAGCACGAGCGTGGGCCGGCCCACCCGGGCGATCACGTTGGCCATCGTGAACGTCTTGCCCGAGCCGGTGACGCCCATCAGCACCTGCGACCCCCTGCCCTCCTCAACGCCGCGGACGAGGGCGTCGATCGCGGCCGGCTGGTCGCCGGCCGGCTCGTAGGGGGCGACGAGCTCGAAGACGCCGGGGCGGAGCGGCGTCGTGGAGGGCGTGCGGCTCACGGCGCGCCCGCCGGGGCGGGGGACTCCCGCGGAGCGCGGATCGGCCGCAGGTGGGGCCGCATCCGCTCGAGCGTCGCGGGCCCGATGCCGGGCACGTCGAGCAGTTCGTCGTGGCTCGCGAAGGGGCCGTGCGCCCGCCGGCGCTCGACGATCGCCTCCGCCGTCGCCGGGCCGATGCCCGGCAGCTGCGCGAGTTCCGTCGCCCCCGCCGCATTGACGTTCACGGTGAAGTCGACGCCCGTCGCCGTCGCCGGCGTGTCGTGGTGAACGAGCCCGCCACGGAGCCCGCCCGACGCGACGTACCAGGCCGCGATCGCGGCGAGACCGCAGGCCACGGCCGCCGCCACGAGCGGCTGCGACCGCGCGGTCAGGGTGTCGTGGCCGTCGTCGCGAGCGTCCATCCGGTCGTCCTCCGCCTGCTACGATACCGCATCGTCCCCCGACGACCTCCCCGAGCCTCCCGCCGCCACCATGACCACGCCCGCCGCCGGCCGCACCGGGCAACGCGGCTGCCCCGAGTTTCGGCAACTCGACTGGGACGAGCACCTGGCGGCCCACGTGGCGGCCCTCGCCCCGGCCTGGTTCGCCGAGGACCTCGGCCACGAGTGCGACTGGACGAGCGTGGCCCTCGTGGACGCCGGGGCCACGAGTACGCTCGACGTCGTGGCCCGCAAGCCCGGCGTGATCGCCGGCCTGCCTGCGTCCGCGATCGTGGCCCGGGTGGCCGACCCCGCGCTCGCGCTCGAGCCGCTGGTGGCCGACGGCGCCACCGTGGCGGCCGGCGCCGTGGTGGCCACGCTCGCCGGGGCCACGCGGAGCGTGCTCGCCGCCGAGCGGGTGATCCTCAACCTGCTCGGCCGGCTGTCGGGCATCGCCACCGCCACCCGCCGCCTCGTGGACGCGGTCTCGGGTACCGGCTGCCGCGTCTACGACACGCGGAAGACCGTGCCGGGCTGGCGGCTGCTCGACAAGTACGCCGTCCGCTCCGCCGGCGGCTGGAACCACCGGCTCGGCCTCTACGACGCGATCCTCGTGAAGGACAACCACCTCGGGGCGCTCGCCGCCGCGGGCCGGTCGCCGGCGGACGCGGTGCGGCGGGCACACGAGTTCGTGCGCCGCACGTTCCCGCACTCGCGGCACGAGGCGATGGTGGTGGAGATCGAGGTGGACTCGCGCGGCCAGCTCGAGCAGGTGCTGCCCGAGTGGCCGCACGTCGTGCTGCTCGACAACATGCAGCCGCAGGAACTCGCCGCGTGCGTGGCGCTCCGCGACCGCGTGGCGCCGGACGTGGTGCTCGAGGCCTCGGGCGGCATCCGCCCGGAGACGGTCGCCGCGATCGCGGCGACGGGCGTGGACCGCGTCAGCACCGGCTGGCCGACGCACGACGCCCCGTGGCTCGACGTGGCCCTCGACTGGCGGTGAGCATCGCCGGTCGACCGTGAGAGCGGCACCAGCCCGGAGGGTGGGTTGGATGTGCCGCAGCGAGCTTGTTGTCGCGCCGTCGCATCCCTCGCGGGCCTGCGACGGCTTACGGTCGGCTCGGCGCAGCCGAGCCTCCTGTGCGTTACGGCACCAGCCCGGAGGGCGGGTTGCTCGTGCCGCAGCGACCTGTGGTCGCGAAGGCACAGAAGCCTGCCGAGGCCAGGATGGCTCGGCAGGCGTGAAAACTAGACGCCCAGAAGGCGGTTGCGCTTCGTGCGGCGCTCGGCGCGGAGGCGGGCGCGGCGACGGGTCTCGCTGGGCTTCTCGAAGAACTCGCGCTTCCGCATCTCCTTCTTGATGCCGCTCCGCTCCACCAGTTTGCGGAAGCGGCGGACCGCCTCCTGGATGCTCTCGCGATCCCGTACCGTCAACTTGACCATGCCAACTCCGCTTTCGTGATCGATCCGGCCGGCCCGTCTCGTCGGCCGGCGCAGTCTAGCAGGATATCCGGCCGCCCGGCCCGCGTCCACCGAGGCCGGCGGCCGTGGGGTTGGGGATGTCCGACGGCCCGCAATCCCGTCGCTCGCGCTCCGGGCTTCCTACCGCACACAAAGCGCCAGGTCTGGAGGGCCGGGTTGTCACCGGCCGGCGGAGGCCGGCCAAGGCAAGGTCGGCACGATGCCGAGCCTTGCCGTGAAACGGCAGGCCGGGTTGTCACCGGCCGGCGGAGGCCGGCCAAGGCAAGGTCGGCACGATGTCGAGCCTTGCCGTGAAACTAGACCGCCGCGGCCTTCTGCCGCGACTGCTTCCGCCGCTCGTGCTCGGAGAGGAGGATCTTGCGGAGGCGGATCACGGCCGGGGTGACCTCCACGAGTTCGTCCTCCTCGATGTATTCCAGGGCCTCCTCGAGCGACATCCGCCGCGGGGGCTTGAGCAGGATGTTGCGGTCGCTGCCGCTGGCCCGCATGTTCGTGAGTTTCTTTTCCTTCGTCGGGTTCACGGTCATGTCCTCGCTGCGGGCGTTCTCGCCGCAGATCATGCCCTCGTAGACCTCGTCGCCCGGCTCGATGAAGAGGTCGGCCCGCTCCTGGAGGCCGTCGAGCCCGAAGGCCACCGCCTTGCCGGGCACCATCGACACGAGCACGCCGTTCGCGCGGCCGGCCACCTCGCCCTCCACCGGCGCCCACTTCTCGAAGCGGTGGTGCATGATCGCCGTGCCCTGGGTGGCGTTGAGCACGCGGGTGCGCAGGCCGATCAGGCCGCGGGCCGGGATCGAGAACGTGGTGTGGGCGAACTCGCCCCGCGAACCCATGTGCTTGAGCTGGCCGCGGCGGGCCCCGGTGAGCTCCATCACCGGCCCGAGCTTGTCGTGCGGCACCTCCACCACGAGCGTCTCGAACGGCTCGTAGGTCGTGTCGCCCTCCTTGCGGAGGATCACCTTCGGCTTGCCCACGGAGATCTCGAAGCCCTCGCGCCGCATGGTCTCGATGAGCACCGAGAGATGGAGCAGGCCGCGGCCCGAGACCGCGAACTGCTCGGTGCCCTCGATGGGCTGCACGCGGAGGGCCACGTTCTTCTCGAGCTCCTTGTCGAGCCGGTCGCGGAGGTGCCGCGTGGTGAGGAACTTCCCGGAACGGCCCACGAGGGGGGAGGTGTTGATGCCGAACACCATCGAGAGCGTCGGCTCGTCGACCGTGAGGCGGGGCAGCGGGCGGGGGTCGGCGGCGTCGCAGATGGTGTCGCCGATCTCGATGTCCTCGATGCCGGCCACCGCCGCGATGTCGCCCGCCGTCGCCTGCTCCACGTCCACGCGGCCAAGCTTGTCGAACACCTGCACGCCCACGAGCTTCGCCGGCGCGAGCCCGCCCGCCGCCGTGGACCGCACCACCTGCGAGGTCTTGGTGAGCGTTCCCGACTCGACGCGGCCGATCGCGATCCGGCCCACGTAGTCGCTCCAGTCGAGCGTGGTCACGAGCATCCGCAGCGGCGCCGTCGCGTCGACGAGCGGGCCCGGGATCTTCTCGAGCACGAGATCGAGCAGCGGCTGCATCGTGCCTTCGCGCACGGACGGGTCGTGGGAGGCGTAGCCGCCGCGGCTCGAGGCGTAGACGAAGGGGAAGTCGGCGAGGTCGTCGTCGGCGCCGAGTTCGAGGAACAGGCCGAGGATTTCGTCGAGCACCTCGT
>JBJTPA010000219.1:0-2706 GCA_046074885.1 Planctomycetaceae bacterium | reverse complement strand
CCTCCAGGCCTTCGCCCTCCCGGTGCTCACCGCCGCGGGCTTCATGCAGCTCGCCGACCGCGTGCTCGGCACGGGCTTCTTCTCGCCCGAGGGCAGCGTCATCAACAACGCGATCAACGGCGTCGGCGGCGGCCAGCCGCTGCTCTGGCAGCACCTCTTCTGGTTCTACAGCCATCCGGCCGTCTACATCATGATCCTGCCCGCGATGGGCATGGTGAGCGACATCCTCACCTGCTTCGCCCGCAAGCCGCTCTTCGGCTACCGGCCGATGGTCTACTCGATCGCCGGCATCGCGGGCCTGGGCTTCATCGTCTGGGGCCACCACATGTTCATGTCGGGCATGAACCCGGCCCTGGGCATCACCTTCATGGTGGCGACGATGATGATCGCCCTGCCAAGCGCCGTGAAGACGTTCAACTGGTTGGGCACCGTGTGGGGCGGCCGGATCCAGTTCACGACCGCCATGCTCTTCGCCCTCTCGTTCGTGTCGATGTTCATCATCGGCGGCCTGTCGGGCATCTTCATGGCCGCCACGCCGGTCGACATCTTCATCCACGACACCTACTTCATCGTGGCCCACTTCCACTACGTGCTCTTCGCGGGCACGGCGATGGGGGTGTTCGGAGCCATCTACTTCTGGTTCCCGAAGATGTTCGGCCGCACCATGAACGAGTTCTGGGGGAAGGTGCACTTCTTCCTCACCTTTCTGTTCATGAACGGCACCTTCTTCCCGATGCACATCCTCGGCGCCGTCGGCTTCCCGCGCCGCTACGCCGACGCCTACCACTACGAGACCTTCCACCACCTCCAGCCGCTCAACGCCTTCATGACGTGGTGCGCGATCGGCATGGTGGCCACGCAGGCGATCTTCGCCGTCAACTTCTTCTGGAGCATGTTCTACGGGCCGAAGGCGGGCCGGAATCCCTGGAACGCCAACGGCCTGGAGTGGACGGCGCCGAGCCCGCCGGGCCACGGCAACTTCGACTACCAGCCGGTGGTGTACCGCGGTCCCTACGAGTACTCGGTGCCGGGCGTGGACAAGGACCACCTCATGCAGACCGACCCGCCGAACGCGGCCGCCGCCGCGGCGGCGCTCGCGGCACACTGAGGAGGCTCCGCGTGACGTCGGTGCGTCGATCCACTTCAGATCCGTCGGCCGGCGCCGCGCACGTGGCTTCCGCTCCCTCTCCCCCTGGGAGAGGGCAGGGTGAGGGTGCCCCGGCGTCGAAGGGCGGGGTGTCTGCACCCTCACCCGGCCTGCGGCCGGCCTCTCCCGGGGGGAGAGGCACAGAGGGCACGGCGAGTCGATCGCTCTCCTTTCGGAACTGGCCGCGGTTCCTGGCGTGCATCCTCGTCGTCGTGACGGGGCTGCAGCTCTGCTCGGGCGCGCTCGTCACCACGTACGACGCCGCGATGGCCGTGCCCGACTGGCCCGCGACCTACGGCCACAACATGTTCCTGTTCCCGCTCCGCGAGTGGCTCGGCGGGCCGTTCGACCTCATGCTCGAGCACGGCCACCGGCTCTGGGGCACGGTCGTGGGCATGCTCACGCTCGTGCTCGCCGCGGCCTGCTGGCGTTCGGCGACGACGCCGGCCGTGCGGTCTCTCGCGGTGGCCGCGGTGGCGCTCGTCGTGCTCCAGGGCGTGGTCGGCGGGTTCCGCGTGCTGCTCGACTCGCAGACGGTCGCCAAGGCGCACGCCTGCGCCGGGCCGTTGTTCTTCGCGGTCGTCGTTGCGATCGCGTCGCTCGCCCGCCGCGGCGACGAGCCGCCGGTGCCCGCGTCGCCGCTGGCCGTCCGTTCCGCCGTCGGCCTCGTCGTGGCCGCCTATCTGCAACTCGTCGCCGGCGCGCAACTGCGGCACCTCGACGCCGCCCTCGATCCCCGCACGTTCCACTTCCTCGTCGGCCTGCACCTCGTGGGCGCGGTCGCGGTGCTGTATCTCGGCGCGACGGCCGTGGTGGCGACGCGTGCGGATGCGCCGCGGGCCGCCCGGCTCTGGTCGCGGGCGATCCTGTTCCTCGTCGGCTGCCAGGCCGTGCTCGGCGGCGGCGCCTGGGTGGCGAAGTACGGGGTGCCGTCGGCGTTCGTGCCCGAGTCGTGGCTGGCCGCCGGGCCGATCGTGGCACGCAGCGGGTCCGGGGCCGCGATCGTCACCGGGCACGCCGTGCTCGGCATGCTGATGCTCGGGGCGGCCGTCGCGCTGGCCATCGCGTGCGGCACGCTCGCACGCCGTCCGACGACCGCAATCGCCGGCCGTGCCGGCACGGAGGCCTTCGCATGACGCCTCCCTCCGGATTCGCCGCCGCGGAACTCGCCGGCGAAGGCGTCGCCGTGCCCATGCCGCGGCTGGGCGGACGCCGGCTGGCCGCGGTCGTCGCCGACGCGTCGCAGCTCGTGCGGCCGAAGATCGCGGTCATGGTGCTGGCCACGGTGGTGGCGGCCTTCTGGCTCGTCGCCGGCCCGCCGGCCGACGTCGGTGCGTTCGTCGCGCTCCTCGTCGGCACCGCGCTCGTGGCGGCGAGTTCGAGCATCGCGAACCAGGTCGTCGAGCGGCGCACCGACCGGCTCATGCCGCGGACGGCGCGGCGGCCCGTCGCGTCGGGCCGGCTCGGTGTCGGGCCTTCGTCGCTGCTGGCCGCGGTGCCGCTCGTCGCGGTTACCGCGGTGATCGTCGCGGCCGCCGGCCGGCAGGCCGCGGCCGCCG
>JBJTPA010000218.1:0-4793 GCA_046074885.1 Planctomycetaceae bacterium | reverse complement strand
GAACGTGGCGTAGACGTCGAGCATGCGGAGCGTCTCCTCGACCGCCTCCTCCGCCGTGGCGTGGGCCGTGTGCCCCTCCTGCCAGAGGAACTCGGCCGTCCGCAGGAACACCCGCGGCCGCATCTCCCAGCGGACGACGTTCGCCCACTGGTTCACGAGCACCGGCAGGTCCCGCCACGACTGGATCCACTTGGCGTACATCGCGCCGATGATCGTCTCGCTCGTGGGCCGCACGACGAGCGGCTCCTCGAGTTTGCCCGTGGGGATCAGCTTGCCGTCGGGGCCGAGCTCGAGCCGGTGGTGCGTGACCACCGCGCACTCCTTCGCGAAGCCCTCGACGTGCTTCGCCTCCTGCTCGAGGTAGGAGAGCGGGATGAAGAGCGGGAAGTAGGCGTTCACGTGGCCCGTGGCCTTGAACATCCCGTCGAGGATCCTCTGCATCCGCTCCCAGATCGCGTAGCCGTGGGGCTTGATCACCATGCAGCCGCGGACGGGCGACTGCTCGGCGAGGTCGGCGGCGCGGACCACCTGCTGGTACCACTCCGGGTAATCCTGCGCGCGGGTCGGCGTGATGGCGGTGGGCGGCATGGCGGGCTCCGGGCGGGGACGTGTCGGGCCGAGAGTGTAGTCGCCGCTTGTGGGCAGCGCGAACGGCCCCCTACACTCGCATGCATGCCGCGTCGCCTGATCACCGAACTCCAGCCGCAGGCGCAGGTGGACCAGGTCTTCCTCGCCACCCACAAGCAGCTGCGACCCAACCGCAACGGCGTCCTCTACCTGCAGGTGGAGCTCGCCGACCGGAGCGGCTCGATCACGGGCCGGCTCTGGAACGCCTCCGAGGCCGACTTCGAGGCCTTCGAGGACGGCGACTACGTCCGGGTCGAGGGCAACACGCAGCTCTACTCGGGCGCCCTCCAGCTCATCGTCACGCACGTCGAGCGGGCCGACCCGCGGAGCGTGGACGAGGCCGACTTCCTCGTGCTCACGCCGGCCGACGTGGCCGGGCTGCAGGCGGAGCTGCGGGCCATCCTCGACACGGTCCGCTCGGCGCCGCTCCGCGACCTCGTGGCCGAGCTGCTCGCCGACGAGCCGCTCATGACGGCCTTCGCCCGCTGCCCCGCCGGCGTCAAGCACCACCACGCCCACGCCGGCGGCCTCCTCGCCCACGTGGTGAACCTCCTGCGGCTGGCCGACCGCGTGGCGCCGCTCTACCCGGCGATGGACCGCGACCTGCTGCTCGTGGGCGTGCTCGTCCACGACATCGGCAAGACGGTGGAACTGGAGAGCCACAAGGGTTTTTCGTACACGGACTCGGGCCAGTTGCTCGGGCACGTGCTGCTGGGCCTGGAGATCGTGGACGCGAAGGTCCGCGCGATCGAGGCCCGCACGGGAACCCCCTTCGACGCCGAGGCGGCCCTCCGCGTGAAGCACATGATCGCCAGCCACCACGGGCAGTACGAGTTCGGCGCCCCGAAATTGCCGATGACGCTGGAGGCGATCGCGCTGCACCACCTCGACCACATGGACGCGAAGCTCGCGGGGGCGATCCAACTCCTCCAGGCCGAGGCGTCGATCGAGGGGGGCTGGACGCAATACCAGGCGTCGCACGGCCGCAAGTTCTTCCGCGGCCGCGGGTGAGCCATGTCATTCCGGGGACCTCCGCCGCGGAAGTGAGCGGCAGGCGGCGAGGGGCGCTCGGCGGCGTACCGCGTCCGGTGGCCGAAGGGGTACGATGACCCGCCGTCTCCTCCTCCGGCCCGAGGGCCCCCAGACGCGATGCGCGACAAGCACCCACGGGCGGGCCGCCGTGCCGCCGGCGGCGCCGGGGCACGGCCGGCCGCGGGAGCGGCCGGCAGGTCCGCCGGCACCGGCCGCGACGACGGCGTGATCGGCACGTTCCGTCGCACGGCGGGCGGGTACGGCTTCGTGCGGCCGCTCGACGCGCCGGCCTGCGACCGCTCGCACGACGTCCACGTGGCCGCGGCGGCCTCCCGCGACGCCGCCTCGGGCGACACCGTCCGCGTGCGGCTCTCGAAGGCCCGCGACGTCCGCCGCCCGGGGCCGTCCGGCGAGATCGTGGAGATCGTGAAGCGGAAGACCACGCGGTTCGTGGGCTCCTACTTCGAGGCCGCGGGCCAGGGCTGGGTGCAGGTGGACGGCACCGGCTTCGCGCGGCCGGTGGCCGTGGGCGATCCCGGTGCGAAGGGCGTCCGCGTCAACGACAAGGTCGTCGTCGAGATGGTCCGCTTCCCCACGCACCTCCGCGACGGCGAGGGCGTGGTCGTCGAGGTGCTCGGCAAGGCGGGGGCCGTGGGCGTGGACACCGCCACCGTGATCCACGAGTTCGGCCTGCCCGGCCCGTTTCCCGCGACCGTCCTGGATGACGCCCGTGAGCAGGCCGCGCGGTTCGTCGAGGAGGTGCCGGCGGGCCGCCGCGACCTCACCGACCGCGTGGTCGTGACGATCGACCCGGTGGACGCCCGCGACTTCGACGACGCGATCTCGCTCGAGCGGGTGGAGCGCGGCCACTGGCTGCTCGGCGTGCACATCGCCGACGTGTCGCACTTCGTCCGCGAGGGGTCTCCCCTCGACCAGGAGGCGCGGAACCGGGGCACGAGCGTCTACCTGCCTGACCGCGTGATCCCGATGATTCCGGAGATCGTGTCGAACAACCTCGCGAGTCTCCAGCCCCACCGTGTGCGCTACGCGCGGACCTGCTGGATCGAGTTCACGTCCGACGCCGTGCCCGTCCACTCGGCGGTGGAGGCCACGGCGATCAAAAGCGCGCGGCGGTTCACCTACGAGGAGGTCGATGTCTTCCTCGGCGACCCCGACACGCCGGCCGTGGAGATGCCGCCGGAGGTGCGGGCGCTCCTCGGCCGGATGCGGGACCTCGCCCGGATCCTCCGCGGCCGGCGGATGGCGCGGGGCTCGCTCCAGCTCGAGATGCCCGAGGTGAAGATCGACCTCGACCGCGACGGCCGGGTGACCGGGGCCCACGTCGTGGAAAACACCGAGAGCCACTGGATCATCGAGGAGTTCATGCTCGCGGCGAACGAGGCGGTGGCCTCGGCGCTCGCCGCGGCCGGCGCCGGCTTCCTGCGGCGGATCCACCCGCAGCCCGACCCGCGGAAGCTCCGGCAGCTCACCGAGTTCGTCTCCGAGCTCGGCTTCGAGGTGGACTCGCTCGAGAGCCGCTTCGAACTGCAGCGGCTCCTCGACATGGCCCGCGGCCGCCCCGAGGAGCACGCGGTGCACTACGCCGTGCTCCGCAGCCTCACCCGCGCCGCCTACGGCCCGCAGGAGGACGGCCACTACGCCCTCGCGAGCGACTGCTACTGCCACTTCACCTCCCCGATCCGCCGCTACCCCGACCTCCAGGTGCACCGCGCGCTCGACGCATTGGCCCGCGGAAAGCGGACTCCGGTCGAGGGCCTCGTGCAGCTCGGGGGCGAGTGCTCCGACCTCGAGCGGCGGGCCGAGGCGGCGGAGCGGGAGCTCGTGAAGCTCAAGCTGCTGCTGTTCCTCAAGTCGCGGACGGGTGAGGAGATGGACGCGGTGGTGACGGGCGTCGAGGCCTTCGGCATCTTCGTGCAGGGCCTCGAGATCCCCGCGGAGGGCCTCGTGCCCCTCGACAGTCTGCCCGACGACGCCTGGCGCTACGACCGCGCCAGCCACACGCTCACCGGCCGCCGCGCAGGCAACACGCTGCGGCTCGGCGACCGCGTCCGCGTGGCGGTGGCCCGCGTGGACACCGACCGCCGCGAGCTCGACTTCCGCCTCGTCGCCCGCGGCCGCCGCCCCGCCCCGCCGCCGCGCGCCCGCGACCTGCGCCGCAAGCCCGGCCGCACGCCGAAGGGCTCGAAGGAGGAAGGCAAACGCACGAAGCGCGGCAAACGGGGACGGCGGTAGATCGCAATCGAGCGGCAAACCACCGCGTCATTCAGGCTCAACTCGCCCAACCAGTTCGGGGCTGCCCACACTCTCTCGCGGGACGTTCGCCTCATCGACCAATTCGCCTTCAGCGAATCGGTGCCCGCAGGCTTCGGCTCTTTGCATGTCCGCTGCGCTTCGCCGACCAATTCGCCTGCGGCGAATCGGTGCCCGGGCTTCGCTTGCTCCCATAGCCCCTCTCGAGGGGATAGGCAGCCCCCTCGCTTCGCCTGGCGCGGCAGCCGGCACGGCATGACTCAGGTCAGGAAGCCCGGAGCGCGAGCGACGGGATTGTGGGGCCCAGCGGGTTCGCGGTGGCCTGACGACGTGGCGACCCGCATCGTCCCCGCGCTGGCGCTTGGGGCTTCCTGTCACCATCCGCAAAAACGCCGGCCCCAGGGGCCCGTGGCGAGCGTCCGGCGAGAGGGTGTGTGCAGCCCCGAGCCGGTTGGGCGCGGGGAACCTCCATGACCGCACCCTGGCAACACCGCGCGCGACTCTTACAATCCGCCTCGAACGATCGACACCCCTTGGACGACATCACGTGACCGCCCTCCTCTCCACGCCGCTCCGCGCCTGGCACGAGTCCCACGGGGGGCGGATGGTCGATTTCGCCGGCTGGTCGATGCCGGTGCAGTATTCGTCGATCGTGGACGAGCACGTCGCCACGCGGACGGCGGCGGGCCTGTTCGACGTCTCGCACATGGGGCGGCTCGCGATCGACGGGCCGGGGTCGCAGGCGTGGCTCGAGGCGCTGCTCACGCGGCGGGTGGCCGAGATGCCGGTGGGCCGGGCCCGCTACACCCTCGTCACGAGCGACGCCGGGGGCGCGCAGATCCTCGACGACGCGCTCGTGACCC
>JBJTPA010000217.1:0-6678 GCA_046074885.1 Planctomycetaceae bacterium | reverse complement strand
CCTTGTCGAGCGCCGTCCGGGCCGTGAGGAACTCGAAGACGGCGCTGGCCCGAGCGAGCGTGAACTGGTGGGGCGAGTTCCAGGTGGCGTTCTGGAGCGGTTCGGTGTCGGTGTGCCCCTCGATGCCGACGTAGTGCCCGGGGAACACGCGGTCGATCTCCTCGGCCACCTGCGTGAGCGTCGCGGTTCCGGCCGGGAGCAGGTTGGCGGTGCCGGGCTCGAACATCCGGTCGGCGGGGACGTCGATCCGCACGACGGCGCCGTCGAACCGTGGCTGCAGGTCGGGCAGGGCGAGCTGTGTCGCCGCCGACCGCATCGTCTCGGGCGACGTGACGGGGTGGTCGGTCTCCGAGGCGGGCCGGGCCGGCGGGAGGCCCGCGGCCCGCGCCTGCGCGAGTTGGGCCGACGTGCTCGCGAGCTGCTCGCGGAGCGCCGCGATCTCGGTCTGCATCAGCTGGGACTCCTGCCGGCTCCGCGCGGGTGTGCCGTCGAGCGACGAGAACGCGGGGCCGGCGGCGGGCGGCGCGAACGCCGACGGGGACGCGAGCGCGGGGGGCGGAACGGCCGGCGCCGACGTGCGGAGGGGATTCTGCGCGCAGCCGACGACCGCCAGCGCCAAGAGCGCGACGGCTGCGACGGCGGGGAACGGGCGCGACGTCATCCGCGGATCCCGGGAGGGGGCGGGATGGTAGGAGGGGGGCCTGCGCCGGGCAACCCCGGACCGCGGCCCGCTTCAGGCCGCGGAACCGCGCCGCAGCCGCCACCAGGCCGCCAGCACGAGGGCCGTGAGGGCGATCACGAGTCCGGCCACGGCCGCGATCTCGAGGGGCCGCGCGAAGGCCGGCCCGAAGCGGTCCCACAGCGGCCTCCAGAGCACGATCACGAGCGCGGCGCCGACGCACAGGCCGGGGCCGAAGGGCAGCTCGTTGTCGCGGGCGAGGACGAACCGCACGACCCCGTGGACGAGCCCGACGAGCACGCCGAGGCAGCAGGCGAGCAGCGCCCCCTGCCAGCCGAGCCACGCCCCGATGACCGCGACGAGCGTGACGTCGCCGAACCCGACGGCCTCGCGGCCGAGCGCCCGCGACGCGGCGAGCCGCGTGGACCAGACGACGGCCACGCCCACGGCAGTGCCGACGAGCGACGAGAGCGCGGCTGACCATTGGTCGCCGCCGCGCCACCAGGCCGCGCCGACCACGGCCAGGCCGGCCGCGAGCGCCGGCAGCCGCGGGTCGAACGGGCGGCGGCCGGATGGTCCACGCTCCGCGGGCGCCGTGCAGGAGAGCCACCAGCCGACGAACAGCGACAGCCCGGCGGCGAGGCCCGCGGCCGCGGGCGCGGACCCGAGCCAGGCCGGCAGGCCCGCATCGCCCAACGGACCGCCGACCCCGAGCACGTCGGGCTCGAAAAGCGGCGCCGCGAACGACCTCGGGATGGCCCGCGCGACGGGCGGCAGGGACCGGGGCACGAGCCCCGACCACGCCAGTCCCGCGAGCACGCCGGGCAGCGTGATCGCGTCGGGGATCACCCGCTCCCGCAGGTCGATCCAGGCGGCGGCGGCGAGGAACCCGAGGAGGATGACGTGGCCCGCCCACCTCCAGGCGAGCGCCTCGACCGTCGCGGCGGCGGCCGCCGCCGGCAGCGTTCCCCGAGCGACCACCTCCCACCACCACAACGCCGCGGCGCCGGCGGCCAGCCCGACGACGAGGGCCGCGCGCCCGGGCCGGCGGCCGCCGGCCAAGGGATCCGTGACGCGACCGACGGCCCACGCCGCCATCCAGCCGACGGCCGCGCCGCCGCAGGCCGCGGCCGGCAGGGCCCAGGGTCCGGCGGGGTCCGGGATCGGAGTCATGGTCGGCCTCCCGCACGCGGGTCGGAGTCCAGCCAGGCCGCGATCCGTTCGGCCACCCGCTCGGGCGGATCGGCGGTGGTGTCGAACGCGACGTCGGCCACCTCGCGGTACAGCGGCTCGCGGTCCGCGAGGGCGGCATCGACCTCCGCGAGGGGATCGCCGCCGGCCGCCGCGTCTCCCGCGAGGGCCGGCCGGCGGTCGCGCGTGAGCGGGTCGGCGGCGAGCCGACCGCGGATCACGCCGGCCGCCGCGGTCAGCCAGGCCACGGGACGGCCGGCACCGCGGAGCAGTTCGCGATTCTCCGGCCGCAGCACCACGCCGCCGCCGGTGGCCAGCACGCCCGGGCATGACGCCAGCAGGTCCCGCAGGATCGTCGATTCGGCGTCGCGAAAAGCCCGCTCCCCACGGTCGCGCGCGAGCGCCGCGATGGTCGTGCCGAGCCGCTCCTCGAGCACCGCATCGGCGTCGATCCAGCCGCAACCCAGCCTGGCCGCCAGCAGCGCCGCCACGGTGGACTTGCCCGTGCCGCGGTAGCCGACGAGTGTGATCCTGGGCATCGTGGCCTCACCCGCGGTGCTTGGCCGACGCCGTGGCCCGCTTCAGGGCCTCGCGCATCACGCCGGCCGGTGGCCCGGCCCCGTGCCAGAGGCGGTGCTGGATCGCCGCCTGGCGGACGAACATGTCGACACCGGTGACGATCCGGCAGCCGATCGACCGCGCCTCCTTCACGAGCAGCGTGTTCTCGGGATTGTAGACGGTGTCGAACACGACCATGTAGCTCTTGAGGTGCTGCTTGTCGTAGGGCGTCTCGTCCACGTTCGGGTGCATGCCGACCGGCGTGGCATTGACGATGCAGTCGTAGGGCACGCGGTAGCGGTGGGCCCAGTCCACCGCCTTGCAGTGGACGTCGCCCGCGATCTTCCGGGCCCGGTCCAGGGTCCGCGACGCGACCGTGACCTCGAGCCCCCGCGCCCGCATCGCGAAGGCCACCGCCCGGGCGGCGCCGCCCGCCCCCAGCACGAGCACCGTCTTCACGGTCCCGCTGCCTGCCGCCAGCGCCTGGTCCTGGTCGGAGAGCACGGCCTCGAGGCTCTCGGCCGCCGCGGCCGCGTCGGTGTTGAAGGCCGCGCAGCCCTGCTGGTCGAAGGCGAGCGTGTTCGCCGCGCCGATCGACTTCACGAGGTCGTCGGGCCGATCGCAGTGCCGCAGCACCGCCTCCTTGTGCGGGATCGTCACGCTCAGGCCCGCCAGCGGCCAGCGCCGCGAGTCGGCCAGGAACTCGTCGAGCTGCTCGGCCGGCACCCGGAACGGCAGGTAGACCGCGTCGATGCCGGCCGCGGCGACCGCCGCGTTGTGCACGATCGGGCTCAGGCTGTGGGCCACGGGGTCGGCCACGACCCCGTAGATGCGGGTCGCGCGGGTGATCGAGTCGTAGCGGTAGACGTCGCGCATCTGCTGCCAGCCGATCTGCCCCGGGGCGAGGACGCGATCCTCGTTGAAGGTGGCGTAGGTGAACGGCGCTCCGACGCGGCCGCCGAGGATCCGTGTCGGCACGCCGATCTCGCCCATGCAGATCCCCACGGTGGGCACCCGGCTGGCCTGCACCATTTCCAGCATCCGCAGGTTGTCGGTCGGATGATTGGCCATCGTCGCGATCTTCACGATGTCGGCGTCCATCTCCGCCAGCCGCCGGTGCAGGTGGGCGAGGTCGGGGGGCGTGCGGGAAAAGTCGTGGTGGCTCACGATCCGCTTCGTCTTCCCGTAGCGCGGCACCTTGGCGGCGACGTCGTCCTCGAGATCGACGTAGTCGGCCCCCTCGACGATCGCCGTCCGCAGGAGGACCATCCGCTGCTCCTCGGAATGCTCCCACCTGCCGCCGTCCTCCGACCGGCGGCAGGTGACGATCGCGGGGCAGGGGCGGTCCTTGAGGAGCCGCTGCAGCTGCACGGTGCCCTGGATGTAGTCGAGCCGCAGCTCGACGAGCCTGATGCCCTGCTCGGCGAGGTGGCGGTGCTCCGCGATCATGTGCCGGTGGCGGCCGCGGCCGATGCCCACGCAGATCATGTCGGTCCTCCGGTGGTCAGGTGCGGCGGAACTGGCGGTCGAGGTCCTGCCGGGAAAGCGTCAGCGACGTCGGCCGGCCGTGGGGGCAGTGGTGCGATTCGGGCACGGCCCGCCGGTCGCGGACGAGCGCGTCCACCTCGGCCTGCGAGAGGGCGTCGCCGGCCTTGATGGCCGCGCGGCAGGCGAGGCCGTGGAGCACCTCGTCCACGAGCAGGGCCGGATCGCCTCCGGCCGCGGCCGCCGGGGCCAGCCGGTCGAGCACCTCGCGGACGATCGTCGCCGCCGGCGTGCCGCCCGCGAGCGCCGGCTTCGACGTGACCACTACCGTCGAGCCGCCGAAGGGCTCGACCCGCAGGCCCGCCCGCTCGAGCGTCGCCGCGTGCTCGTCCACGAGCTCGACCTCGCCCGGGGCCAGGTCGAGCCGCTCCGGCACGAGGAGCCGCTGCACCTCGAGACCGCCGGAGGCAACCGCCGCCTTGAACCGCTCGTAGAGGATTCGCTCGTGGAGCGCGTGCTGGTCGATGACCTCGATGCCGTCGGGACTCTCCACGACGATGTAGCGGTCGTGCATCTGCACCGCGAACTCGGCTCCGGGCCCGGCCTCCGCCGGCGCCCCCGCGGAGGCGGTCGCCTCGGCCTCCCGCACCTCCCAGGCGGCGCGGGGCGGCGGCGCGGCCGAAGCCACCGGCCGCCACGCCGGTGCCGCGACGCCGCCGCCGGCGGCGAACGGCCTGAACAGCGGCGGCGGCTCCTCGCGGGGGCAGGGGGGCCCCAGCCGCGTGGCCGTGGCATAGGCGGCCAGGAACCTCGACCGCAGGGCTGCGAGCCCGAGCAGGTAGAGCCGCGAAGGCTCTCGGAACCGCACCTCCATCTTCGCCGGATGGACTTTCACGTCCACGGCGTCGGCCGGCAGCCCGAACCGCAGGAACACGATCGGCTGCCGCCCCGTGAGCAGGAGCCCGCGGTAGGCCTCCTGCACGGCGTGCAGGATCGAGCGGTCGCGGAACGGCCGGCCGCGGACGAACAGGTGCTGCAGCCTGGTGCCCGCGACGTCGTCCTCGGGCCGGCCCACGAAGCCGGCGACCGACACGTCGCCGTCGGCCGACTCGATCTCGACGAGCCGCTCGGCGAGCGCCGATCCGAACAGGTCGCCGATCCGCCGCCGCCAGGAGTCGGTCGCGGGCAGGTCGTGCACGCGGCGGCCGTTGTGGACGAGGGAGAAGGCGACCTCGGGGTGCGCCAACGCCGTCCGCACGAAGGCGTCGGCCGCGTGGGACCACTCGGTCTGCGGCGCCCGCAGGAACGACCGCCGCGCCGGCACGTTGCCGAACAGTTGGTGCACCTCGACCGTCGTGCCACTCGCGCCGCCGTGCGGCACGACCGCGCCGCTCCGCCCGCCGTCCACCTCGAGCGCGGCCCCCTCGCCCCCCGGAACCCGCGAGCGGATCACGAGCCGCGCCACCTCGCAGATGCTGGCCAGCGCCTCGCCGCGGAAGCCGAGCGTGTCGATCCGCTCCAAATCCTCGGCCGCCCGCAGTTTGCTCGTGGCGTGGGGGGCCACCGCCAGCGGCAGGTCGTCGGGTTCGATCCCGCCGCCGTCATCCACGACGCGGACGAGCGCCACGCCGCCCTGCTCGAGGGTGACGTCGATCCGCGTCGGGCCGGCGTCGAGGGCGTTCTCGAGCAGTTCCTTGACCACGCTCGCGGGCCGCTCCACCACCTCTCCGGCGGCGATCCGGTTCACGACCGACGTGGGCAGCGTGTGGATGCGTCCCATGCTACGGCAGCCCGAACTCCTTGATCTTGCGGTACAGGGTCCGCTCGCCGATGCCGAGCAGCGCCGCGGCCTGCTCGCGATTGCCGCCGGTCAGCTTGAGCGTCTCCGTGATGAAGATCCGCTCCACCTCCTCGAGCGGCCGGCCCACGAGGGCCGCGATGCCGCCCGCCGCGTCGGCGGCGGCGGCCGGCGGGGCGGCCCCGGGGTCGAGCTCCAACGGCAGGTCGTCCACGTCGAGCGTTTCGTCGCAGTCCACCACCACCATGCTCTCGATCACGTTCCGCAGCTGCCGCACGTTGCCCGGCCAAGGATAGGCCCCGAGCTTCACCCGTGCCGCCAGCGACACGCCCTTGATCGTCTTGCCGTGCCGCCGGGCGAACTGCCGCGTGAAGTGCTCGATGAGCAGCGGGATGTCGCCCGTGCGCTCCCGAAGCGCCGGGATCGCGATCGTCACCACCTTGAGCCGGTGGTAGAGGTCGCTGCGGAACGCGCCCGACGCGACGGCCTCCTCGAGGTTGCGGTTGGTGGCCGACAGGATCCGCACGTTGACGCGGACCACCGTGTTCGAGCCGACGCGGGTGATCTCGCCGGACTCCAGCACCCGCAGGAGCTTGATCTGGGTGGCCATCGGCATGTCGCCGACCTCGTCGAGGAACAGCGTGCCGCCGTTGGCGTACTCGAACTTGCCCACCCGGTCGCTCGAGGCGTCGGTGAAGGCGCCCTTCACGTGGCCGAAGAGCTCGCTCTCGAGGATGTTCTCCGAGAGGGCTGCGCAGTTGAGGGCCACGAAGGGCTTCGCCTTGCGCGGGCTGTTCTGGTGGATCGCCTGGGCGACGAGCTCCTTGCCGGTGCCCGTCTCCCCCTGCACGAGCACCGTGGCGTCGGTGGGGGCGATCCGCTTGAGCCGCTCGACGAGGGCGAGCATCTGCGGGCTCGAGCCCACCACCCCCTCGAAGCCGAACTTCTCGTCGAGCCGCCGGTTGAG
>JBJTPA010000216.1:0-5029 GCA_046074885.1 Planctomycetaceae bacterium | reverse complement strand
GTGGCGGTGGATCGGCTGTTCGGAGGCACGTCGCTTGCCGTCGCGGACGCCCTCGGCATCGTCAGCACCTTCTTCGCCACCCGCGGGGCGGCGGCGGCCGCCGCCGACGGCCTCGCGACCGTGGCCGCCCGCGAGTTCCCGCCGGCCGGCGCCGCCGTCACGGCGCTGGCTGCGTCGCCGCGGTCGCGGCTGTTCGCGGCCTTCGACGCGGGCGGCCGGCTGCGGCTGCTCCAGGCGACCACGGGCGCCACGGTGGTCGAGGCGCCCGTGGAGGGCGCCGCGCCGGGCGTCGCGAGGGTGTGCATCGGGCCCCGCGAGGATCGCGTGGTGGTGGCCGCGGAGGGCCGCCTCGCGGCCCTGGCCGTCGATGCGGGCCACCCGGAGGTCACGCTCCGCACGCTCCTGCGGCCGGTGTGGTACGAGAGCTATCCGGGCCCCGCGCACGCCTGGGAGACGACGGGCCACGAGGCGTTCGAGTCGAAGTTCGGGCTCGTGCCGCTCGTGTTCGGCACGCTCAAGGCCACGCTCTACGCGATGCTCTTCGCCGCGCCGCTGGCGATCCTCGCGGCCATCTACGCCAGCCAGTTCATGCACCCCTCCTGGCGGGCGCGGATCAAGCCGGTGATCGAGCTGATGGCGGGCCTGCCGAGCGTCGTGCTCGGGTTCGTGGCGGGGCTCGTGTTCGCCCCGCTCGTGGAGGGGGCGGTGATGCCGCTCGTCACGGCGCTGTTCTCCGTGCCGCTGGCGCTGATCCTGGCCGCGCACCTCTGGCAGCTGGTGCCGTCGGGGTGGCGGGGAAGGATGGCCCGCTTCCGGTTCGCGATCGCCGGGCTCGTCGCGCTCCCCGCGGGGCTGCTCGCCGCGCGGGCGGCCGCGCCGGGGGTGGAGCGGTGGCTGTTCCAGGGCGACTTCCGGGGCTGGCTCGACGGCCGCGGCGGCGGCGGCTTCGGGGGCTGGATGCTCGCGCTCGTGCCGCCTGCGGCCGTCGCCGTGGCCGTCGCGGGGAGCCGCGCGTGGGGGCCGTGGCTCCGGCGGGCCGGCCGCGGATGGACCGACCGCCGCGCGGCGGTCGTGTCGCTCGGCGTGTTCGTCGCCGGCACGGCGGCCGCGGTCGCCCTGGCCGCCGCCGCGGCCGTGTTCCTCGACGCGCTGCGGATCGACGCCCGGGGCGGACTGTTCGGCACCTACGTGCAGCGCAATGCCCTGGTCGTCGGCATCGGCATGAGCTTCGCGATCATCCCGCTCATCTTCACGATCGCCGACGACGCGCTGACGAGCGTGCCCGACCACCTGCGGAGCGCGTCGCTCGGCGCCGGCGCGACGCCGTGGCAGACGGCGGTCCGGGTGATCGTCCCGGCGGCGGCCAGCGGGCTGTTCTCGGCGGTGATGATCGGCCTGGGGAGGGCGGTCGGCGAGACGATGATCGTGCTCATGGCGGCGGGCAACACGCCGATCATGGACTGGAACGTGTTCAACGGGTTCCAGACGCTGTCGGCCGCGATCGCCACGGAACTGCCCGAGGCGGCCCGCGGGACCGCCCACTACCGCGTGCTGTTCCTCGCCGCGCTCGTGCTCTTCGCGCTCACGTTCGTCGTCAACACCGCGGCGGAGCTCGTGCGGCAGCGGTTCCGGAGGCGGTCGCATGAGCTCTGACCCGCACCGCCCCCGCCGCCCGCGGAGCGCCCACTCGAGCCTCGCCGCCCACGGCGAGCCCTGGGTGTGGCTCACCGCCGGCTCCCTGGCGGTGGCGATCGCCATGATCGTGGGACTGCTCGCGTTCATCGCCGCCCGCGGCGCCGCGACCTTCTGGCCGGCGCCCCTCGAACTCGTCGAGCTCGCCGACGGCCGCCGCGCGCTCGGCGAGGTCGCCGCCCGCGAGCGGGTGCCCGGCACGGAACGCTCGCGGCGGCTCCTGCGGACGGCGAACTTCGAGCTCTCCGGCAGCCACTTCGAGTGGCTCGACGACGACGCCGTCGCGGCCACGGGCCGGCCGGAGTGGGCGACGGCCGTCGAACGGCTCGAGGGGGGGCGGTTTCACGGGTTCCCGGTGCGGCTCATGCACGGCGAGGAGGTGGTCGCCGAGGGGGCCGCGGCGGCGTGGGAGGCGTTCGGCCGCGAGCACCCCGCGGCCCGCCGCCGGTGGCGGCAGGCGATGCGGATCGACAAGGTGGAGCGGGGAGACCTGCAGCGCGAACTCCGCGCCGCCCGCCTCGCGGTGGTGCAGGCACGGCTCGACCACGGCGGCGGGAGCCCCGCGGAGGCGACGGCCCCCGCGGCCGAGAAGGCCGTGCAGGGGCGGGTGGCCCGCGCGGAGGCGGCGCTCGATGAACGGGCCGGTGACCTGCGCCGGTCCAACGCGGGCTGGGCGCTCGAGTTCGACTCGGCGACGGGCGAGCGGGTCGCGATCCCGCTCGACGGCATCGTCCGCGCGTGGCAGCCGAACCGGCTCTCCGCCGCCGGCCGGGTCGGGGTCTACCTGTCGCGGTGGGGCGAGTTCCTCGGCGACGACCCGCGCGAGGCGAACAGCGCGGGGGGCGTCTTCCCGGCCGTCTTCGGCACCGTGGCGATGACGCTCATCATGGCGCTGCTCGTCGCGCCGTTCGGCGTGCTCGCGGCCCTCTACCTGCGGGAGTACGCCGGCCGCGGCCCCGTCACCACGGCCATCCGCGTGGCGATCAACAACCTCGCCGGCGTGCCGAGCATCGTGTACGGCGCCTTCGGGCTGGGCTTCTTCTGCTACGGCCTCGGCGCGGGCATCGACGAGCTGTTCTTCAAGGCCAGCCTCGTGGCCGACAGCCAGCCGACGTTCGGCACCGGCGGCCTGCTCTGGGCGTCGCTGACGCTCGCGCTGCTCACGCTGCCCGTCGTCATCGTGGCCACCGAGGAGGCCCTCGCGGCCGTCCCCAACTCGATGCGCGAGGGCTCCTACGCCTGCGGCGCCGGCAAGTGGCAGACGATCCGCCGCATCGTGCTCCCGCGGGCGCTGCCCGGGATCATGACCGGCCTGATCCTCGCGATGGCCCGCGGCGTGGGGGAGGTGGCGCCGCTGATGCTCGTGGGCGTCAAGAAGCTCGCCCTCGAGCTGCCGATCGACGGGTCGTTCCCGTTCGTCCACCCCGAGCGCGAGTTCATGCACCTCGCCTACCTCATCTACGACGTGGGCTTCCAGAGCCCCAACGCCCAGGCCGCGCGGCCGATGGTATTCACGATCACGTTCCTCCTCGTGGCGATCATCGCCCTGCTCAACGTGGCCGCCGTCATGCTCCGCTCCAGGCTGCGGCGGCGGTTCGTGGCGCAGCAGTTTTGACGGGGCGAGGGTAGGATTCGCGGTGGGGCCCACGCGGCCCGGGAGACGATCGTATGCAGGCGCAGACCGAAGCCACGCCCGAGCGGAACGCCGCCGGCGATCCGCCCGCGGCGGCCGGCCGCGCGGCCGGCGTCGGCGACCGCCTGCTCGCCGTCGCGGCGGGGGGCGAGGTGCCGTCCGAGGTGCACGACGCGGTGCTCGGGGAGACGCCGGTCCTCGAGATCGACCGCTTCAATCTATGTTACGGCTCCAAGCAGGCCCTGCACCGGATCACGATGCCGATCCCGCACGGGAAGGTGACGGCGCTCGTCGGCCCCAGCGGCTGCGGGAAGTCCACGCTGCTGCGGAGCGTGAACCGGCTCAACGACCTGGTCGCCAGCGTCCGCATCACGGGCGACATGCGGCTCTCCGGCGACTCGATCTACGACCCGCGGATGGACGTCATCGAGCTGCGGAAGCGGATGGGGATGGTGTTCCAGAAGCCGAACCCCTTCCCGATGAGCATCTACGAGAACGTCGTCTACTCGCTGCGGATCGACGGCGAGAACTCGCGGGCGATCCTCGACGAGGTCTGCGAGATGAGCCTGCGGGGCGCGGCTCTCTGGGAGGAGGTCAGGGATCGGCTCCACGAGAGCGCCCTCGGTCTCTCCGGCGGCCAGCAGCAGCGGCTCTGCATCGCCCGGGCGATCGCCGCCGAGCCCGAGGTGCTGCTCCTCGACGAGCCCTGCTCGGCCCTCGACCCGATCGCCACCGGCAAGGTCGAGGACCTGATCCAGGAGCTGCGCGGCCGCTACTCCGTGCTCATCGTGACCCACAACATGCAGCAGGCCAGCCGCTCGAGCGACTACACGGCCTTCATGTACCTCGGCCGCCTCATCGAGTACGGCCCCACCACCGACATCTTCACCAAGCCCGTCCTCAGGGAGACCGAGGCCTACGTCACCGGCCGGTTCGGCTGACGTCCCGGCCCGTCCCGCGGAGGCCACCACGCATGACGAAGCACATCGAGCGGCAGATCGCCCACCTCAAGGAGAAGATCCTCCGGGTCGGAACGCTCGTCGAGGAGGCGATCTCGAAGTCGATCACCGCCCTAATCAACCGCGACTCGAGCCTCGCGCAGCGGGTGATGGCGAGCGACGAGGACATCGACCGCATGGAGGTCGAGGTCGAGGAGGAGTGTCTGAAGATCCTCGCCCTCTACCAGCCCGTGGCCGCCGACCTGCGGCTCGTGGTGGCCGTGCTCAAGATCAACAACGACCTCGAACGGATGGGCGACCTCGCGAAGAACATCGCCAAGCGGGTGTCGCAACTCGCCGCGGCGCGGTCGTACGAGCTGCCCCCCGAGATCCGCGTCATGGCGACGCAGGCCCAGGACATGGTGAAGCAGTGCCTCGACGCGGTCGTCAACGGCGACCCCACGCTCGCGCGGCAGGTGCGCGAGGAGGACGACGCTGTCGATGCGGCCCGGCAGAAGATCCAGCGCCGCGTGATGCAGGGGATCCGCGACAACCCCGACGAGGTCGAGAGCCTGCTGCGGATCAACTCGGTCTCCAAGCACATCGAGCGGATCGCCGACATGGCGACGAACATCGCCGAGGACGTGGTCTACATGGTGGAGGGGGACATCGTCCGCCACCGGGCCACGGATTGAGGGCATTGGGCTCGTGGGGCGGCTCGGGGCTGCCCATGCCATTCCGCCGGACGTTCCCGGCGGCCATCCCG
>JBJTPA010000215.1:0-11252 GCA_046074885.1 Planctomycetaceae bacterium | reverse complement strand
CACCGATCCGCCGCAGGCGGATTGGTCGTGGCTGCGCTGGCCGCCAAGGCCGGCTCCCGGGGCACGGGCAGCCCCTCGCTCCATCAACTCGCGGCGCATGCGAGGTGATCCGCACGAACCACGTTCGATCGCATCATCCAGATTGCATATCCGACGAGCCCGAGGCAGATGATGTGGAAGAGGTTGAGTGGCCCGAGGACCGGGCCGTAGTGTTTGAGGAACTCCCAGGCGAACCGCTGCGCGGCGTACCAGAGCACGAGCAGGTAAAAGCCGTTGCGCATAAAGAATGGGTCGCGGCGGGCGAGCATGGCGAGGGCATAGACGAGGAATGCGGCCATCGCAGCCGACTCATAGAGCTGCACGGGGTGGCGGAAGACCCCGTCGCCGAAGTCGTGGCCGCACGGGAGCGTCGTCGCGATGCCGTGCGTGTGATCCGCGAGCCCGGAGAAAAAGCAGCCCCAGCGGCCGATGGCGACGCTCGTGGCGAAGGCCGGCACGAAGATGAGCCCGGTCGAGCCCGAGATGCCGCGGGCCCGCTTGTAGAGCTCGATGGCGGTGATCGCGCCGGCGAGGGCCCCGACGATGCTCCGGGCGAAGCCAGGCTGCCCCGAGAGCCAGAGGTTCGCGGTGCCCGCCGCGTAGCCGCCGAGGGCCGCGCCCGCCACGAGCGCGATCGCGTAGCCGAAGCCCGCCTGCTCGATCCGGCAGCCCGCATCCCGCAGTCGCCAGAAGAAGCAGGCGATGGTCAGGGCCGCCGCGGTCACGGCCGCCGCAATGTCGAACCAGGCGTGGACGTTCACGCCGGCCTCGGTTCGGACGGCACCGGATCGCTCTGACCAGGCGGCATGCGGCCCACCAGCCTCCAGATCAGGACGCCCTTCACCGCCAGCAGGCACGCCGCGGCCTTGGCGAGCCACGTCCAAGGAGGCTGAGCCCACCGCCACGAATCGGCCCACACCAACCACCAGAGCGCGGCGATCGCCATGACCACGTCCACCACGGAGAGCACCCGGGCCAGCAGCAGCCGCCGGGGTGACGGCCGCCCGAACAGCGTGACCAACACGCCGATGTTCGCGGTGAGCACAATGACTGACCAGACGCCCACGCCGGCACACACCACGGCGATGGCCTGCTGGAGACTCGCATACTCCCCCCGGGGGCCGTCCCAGAGAAAGCTGCCGATCCCGATCAGTGAGCAGCCCCCGGAATACAGTCCGGCGAGGATCGCGATCGCCGTCAGCACGATCAGCAGGGCTTTCATGCCGCCTCCTGAACTCTTCGCAGATTTGCTCGGCCCGGGAACGCTCACGGCTCGGAGACGATCTCGTCCGCGTCCCGGGCTGGACAGGGGCCGCGGAGGAGTCGGTAGGCGGTCCGCAGCAGCACCACGGCCAGCGAGAAGCTCACGAGAACCAGCACGAAGACGCCCGGGTTTGGCACGCCACGCCAGAACTCGGCGGTCGTCACCGCAATCGCGCACCCGCCGAAGGCGATGCCGAACAGGGCGACAAAAGTCCCGAGAATGACCGCGAGGATTCTCATGGATGCACCGGGCCACACGGCCTGCGGAGTGGGCGGCTGCCTGCACCGCTCATGCTCCCTCCAGCGACCGCCGCAGCCGTGCTCTCGCGGCCTCGTCGCGGTAGAAGAGGTTGTGGGTCTCGAACGGGATGATCTTCCCGTCCGGCGTGACGAAGTGGATGCACGACCGCTTCACGCGGCCGACGCAAAAGTTGTGGGCGTCCATGAACTCCACGATCACCACCCGGAACGTGTCCTCGTAGCCGAGGCCCGCGGGCAGCGGCACCTCCGGCAGGCAGCAGAGGAGCTCCGCGAGCTTCCGCTCGTTGTTGCATTCGGCGGTCGCGAGGGAGAAGAAGTCGAGCACCTTGCGGTGCAGCTCCGGATATTTCTCGAACGTGATCGCGTTGGGCAGGGCCTCGACGAGCAGCTCGCGGGGGAAGAACGAGGTCACCGGGGCGATCTTCGATCCCTTTCGCAGGGCGTAGCCGATGGCGATGCTCTCGGGGTTGCAGGGCAGCGGGATGACGTCGCCCTCGCCGAACGGGCCGCCGGAGTCAACGATCCGCCGCCTGATGGCGGAGAGGGGGAACCGATCCTTGGACGCATCAAAGCCTTCGTTGCGGCCGGCGTCCTGGACGGGCTGGAAGACCACGCCGCGGACGCACCGCCACTCCAGCGCGTGGTCGATGATCGCCGGGATCTCCTCGTCGTTGACGCCTTGCTTCACGACGACGACGAGCGTCGTGGAGATGCCGGCCACTCCAGGCTCTCCAGGGCCTGCCGGCGGATCCGCGTGAGGTCGGCCCCGCGGAGGTTCAGGTGGGCCTCGGGCCGCAGCGAGTCGAACTGCAGGTAGACCTCGAAGCCGGGCCGCAGGTCGGCGAGCCGCCGCACGAACTCGGGATCCTCGGCGATCCGGATGCCGTTGGTGTTGAGCATCACGTGCCGGATCGGCCGCCGCTTCGCCGCGGCAAGGATTTCCATGATCTGGGGGTGGATGGTGGGCTCGCCGCCGGAGATCTGCAGAAGGTCGGGCTCCCCCTCGCTCGCCACGAGGGCGTCCATCATCCGCTCGATCTCCGCCAGCGGCCGGTGGAGGGATCGCTGCGGCGACGAGTCGGAGAAGCAGACAGGACACGCCAGGTTGCAGGCCTCGTTGACGTCGATGAGGGCGAGGCACGAGTGCTGCTCGTGGTCGGGGCAGAGGCCGCAGTCGTAGGGGCAGCCCCGCTCGGTGTGCGTCTGGAGCACGAGCGGCCGGTCCCCCGGCTTGAGGTAGTCGCGGCACAGTCGCCAGTACGCCGCGTCGGTCGAGACGAGCACCTGCTGCGGCCCGTGCGCCGGGCACCGCTTGCGGTAGAAGACGTGGCCGTCCTGCACGACGATCTTGGCCGGCACGAGCCGCAGGCACTCGCCGCACAGGGACGTCGTCTGTCCCTCGAAGACGTAGGGCGCCTGCCTGCGGATCGTCGTCGTCATGCGGCCTCCGCGACGAGTCTATGCCGAAGGCACTGAACGCGCCCGCCCGGGAGACTCCCCGTGGTCCGGTTGCCTCGCAACCGGCACCGGCAGTCGGCCCACGGACCGGAATCCAGTCGCGAGGCGACTGGGCCACGAGCCGAGGCGATCTCGCCCCCCGCGGTCCGGTTGTCTCGCAACCGGAGCCAGCCTCGTCAGGAGCCGTCGGCGACCGCGTCGATCCGCCGCGCGGCGCGGAAGAGCGTGAGCGCGAGGACGACCACGAGCGCCGCGATCACGGCGAACTGCACGCGCGTGTCGGCGAGGAGATGCCACGGGTCGGGGGGCGGCGGCGGGGCCGCCGACTCGGCGCCGGCCGTCGCCTCGATCGGCGCAACACCGGCGGCGAGGGCTGCCGCGATCGCGGCCGTGTCGTACCGCGGCCGGGCGAGGTCGCCGCCGTACGCGATCCGGTAGTCGCCGCCGGGCCGCGCGAGGAACACGACCTCCTGGAGCGGCCCGCGGGCCGTCACGCCCGTCACGCCGATCGGCGGGCTGTCGCCGTCGTCGATCACGAGCACGTACTCCCGCTCGCGGCTCTCCGGGATCGGGATCGCGAGCTGCTCCCGGCGGATGCCGGCGACGTCGATGCGGGTGACCGGCGCCGCGGCGATGCGGCTCTCGCACCGCGGGCCGTTCGCGGGCTGCCGCACGCAGGGCCGCTCGACCGTCACGCGGCGGCTGAAGTTGCGGTCATCCGTGGCGAGCGCGAACTCGGTGAGCGGCTCGCGGCGGGTCTCCACGGTCACCCGCGTCGTGCGGGCGGCGGCGTCCCGGTCCGAGCGGAAGCCCGCGGGCGGACGGTCCACGAGCACGGGGCTCGACCGCTCCACGACCTGCTCCTCGTGCCAGAACTCGAGCGCCTCGATGCGGAACGGCTGCCGGTTGACGAGCGTCCGCTCCTGCCGCTCCACCTCGCGGTCGCCGGAGAGCGTCCGCGTGAGCTCGGTGAGCTGCGACTCCTGGAGTTGCGTCACGTCGCCGATCACGAGCCGGTAGCGGCCGCCGGGCGGCCGGGCCGGCTCCGCCGGCAGCGGCACGTTCACGTCGCGGACGTCCATGAACTGCTCGTAGTCGTAGACGAGCGCGTCGTCCACGAGCGGCTTCCAGTCGTCGCCCGTGGCGGCCCACGACACCGACACGCGGTGCTCGAAGTTCTCGAGCACCGTCGCGAGCGTGAACCCGGCCGGGGCGACGGGGTGCCGCTGCGGGTCGATCGTCACCACGATCTCGAGGCCGCCGTCGGCGAGCGGCCGCACCTCCGGCTTCTCCGCCCGCGCGGTGCGGCGGACGCCCCGCCGCTTCTCGGTCGTCGCCGTCCGGATCACGCAGGGAACCTCCTGCCCAGCCGCGTCGAGGATCCGCAGGTCCGCGAGGTCCGCGGCCGACGCGGCGTAGACGTCGGCGTCGAGCCGCACCGCGGCCACGGTGTCGGCATCCACCGCCGGCAGCGCGAGCGGCTTCGCGCGACGCGACGCCTCGCGCGGCCCGTCGGCCGACGCGGCCGGCCCGACGAGCGCGAGCAGGCAGGCGGCCACGATCCACGCACGACGGATCATGGTGCGTCTCCCGTCTTGCTCGCGATCGCGAAGGTCTCGCGGAAGCGGAGGTAGACGAACGACCCTGCCAGCAGCAGCAGCCCGAGGATCACGAAGGCCACGATCCGCCAGAACTGGTCGAGGCTCGCCAAGTCGTGCAGGAACACCTTCGCCGACACGACGGCGAACAGGGCGAGGCCCGCCCACCGCAGCGGCCAGAGGTTGCGCGCGATGCCGGCGAGCACGAGCGCCAGGGCGAACAGCGCCCAGACGATCGACACGCCCCCGGCCCGCAGGCCGGGGTAATACTCGGCGAGGAAGCTGTTCGTCTCGAGCGTGAGGTAGAGGAAGAGCGTGCCCAGGGCGGCGACGGCGAGGACCGGCCGCAGCGCCACGGCCTCGCGCCGCCCTTGGACGGCCCGCAACGCGACCGCGAGGAACGCGATCACGGCGCCGAAGTCGAGCAGCCGCCAGGCCGCGTCGAGCGGGTCGTAGCCGGGCCCGGCCACGAGCGGGTCCATGAGGCACCACGACGGCATGTCCCGGAGCACGAGCTTCCCGAGCAGCGCCGCGCCGAGGCACGCGAACAGGGTGAGCCAGAGACCGCCCCCCGTCCGCACGAAGGCCCGCAGCAGGATCGCCCCCATGCCGATCCACACGAGCGTGAGGAGCGGCAGCCGGCCCGACGGGCAGAACGCGCCCGCCGTGCGGCCGACCTCGAGGTGGAGGTAGGCGAACAGCGCCACCAGGCCCGCCAGCGCGATCACGGCGTCGACGCCGCCGTTCGCGGCCGAGAGGCCGGCGGCGGGGCCGGCAGTGTCACGCCGCGGCTCGCGGCCGAGGAGCCACGCCGCCGCGCCAAACGCGGCGATCGGCACGCCGAACGACACGGCCCGCGAGGCGAGGAGGCCGAGGTACTCGGCCACGGGCAGGTTCGCCGCCAGAGCCACGGTGCCACCGGGGCGGAACGCGCGGACGAGGTCGATCGCGTGGAACCGGGCGAACACGAGGGCGAGGAGCGCCAGCGCCATCCCCTGCACGACGCCGCTGCCGAGCCGACGGGCCATCCACAGGAGCACGAGGGCCTGCATCGCCCAGCTCGCCGTGATCCATTCCCGCGAGAGCACGAGCGGCATCGTGACCGCCACGAAGAACGCCGCCAGCCCCACGAACGACACGAGCAACGCCCGGTCGGCCGCCCGGCGGCGGAGAAACCACAGCAGGTGCGCCGTGTAGAAGGCCGCCAGGCCGAGCGACACGACCGCCACCTCGCGGCGACCGAAGGCCTGCTCGACGAGCCGGAACGAGATGCCGAAGAACACGGCGGCGTTCACGAGCATCGCGAGCACGTCCAGCACGTCGAGCAGCTGCGACGCCGTGCCCCGCACCACCTTGTGGAGGAACGACATCGTGGAGAAGAGCACGAAGAAGCCGACGATGAACGGGTACACGGACCAGAACTGCCCCGTTTCGTACGTCCGCAGCGCGGCCGGCACGAGGACCCAGGTGGCCACGAAGGCGAGCAGGTTCACGAGCGGCCAGTGCCGCCAGACGCAGATGCCGAGCACACCGATCCCGAGCACGAGCAGGTAGCCGAACAGCGCCGGCAGGTTCACCGCGTCGGTGGCCAGCATGAGCGGCGTGACGTAGCCGCCGATGATGCCGAGCACCGCCACGAGGATCGAGTCGAACCGCACCGCGATCCCGCCGGCGAGCACGGTCACCGCCGCCATCAGCGCGAACGCCGGCCCGGCCGCGACGAGCCCGAACAGCTGGTGGGCGGCATAGACGCTGAAGTAGAGCGTGGCCAGGCCGCCGCCGAGCAGCCCCTGCCCCATGACGGCGTAGCGGCCGCCGAGCAGCCGCGTGCCGAGGATCAGCATCGTCAGGCCGGCCACGGCGGAGAGCGCGACCCGGGCCTGCGGCCCGAGGAGGCCCCTGTCGATCGACCACTTGAGGAAGAAGCCGATGCCGACGACGAGCACGACGATGCCGATCCGCAGCAGCCACTGGCTGGCCACCGCGTACTCCGCGGACACGCCCTCGGGCACCCGTTCCTCGCCGACGATGATCCAGTTCCAGATCCGGCGGAGCGTCTCGGTCGCGGCGGCCTCGAACCGGCTCGGCTGCCGCGGCGCGGCCGGGGGCACCCGGACCTGAACATCGGCCTCGCGAGGCGCCGCCTCCGCGGCCGCATCCGTGAACGCGGCCGCACCCGTCGTCCGCGGCGCGACATCGACCGGCCAGGCGGGGCGGGGCCCGGCGTCCACCGCCGGCTCGACGGGCGGGAGCGGCGGCGGCTCGGCACGGATCGGCTCGGCCGCAGGCTCGGGCGGTCGGCCGACGTCAACCGCCGCGGCGTCGCGGCCGGACGGACCCGACAGTCGCTCGACCTCCGCCCGCAATTCGCGGATGGCGTCCTGCTGGCGGTCGAGGAGTTCCCGCTGCCGGTCCTCGATCCGCCGTAGCGCGAGCACCATGCGGACCGTCAGGCCCCCGATCACCAGGATCGCGATGGTGCTGAGTTCGAACATCGTGAGGCCCTCTTCGGCGGGAAGTGTACCTCCGCCGGGACGGCCCGTATCCCAACTTCGGCCGGGTCGCTGGTCGGTCGCAGGCCAGCCCGTGGTCCGGTTGCCTCGCAACCGGATGCCCCGTGGTCCGGTTGCCTCGCAACCGGATTCCCCGTGGTCCGGTTGCCTCGCAACCGGATTCCCCGTGGTCCGGTTGCCTCGCAACCGGATTCTCTGCCGATCCACGGGCCGGATTCCAGTCGCGAGGCGACTGGGCCACGAGACGAGGCTCTCGGGCGAGCCGGCTCAGCCGGCGACGCCGAACACGCGCCGCGCGTTGGCGGTCGTGGCCGCGGCGAGGGCCTCGAGGGGCTCGTTCCGTGCGAGGGCGAGACACCTGGCCGTGTGCACGACGTTGGCCGGCTCGTTCCGCCTGCCGCGAAGCGGCTCTGGCGAAAGAAACGGGCTGTCGGTCTCGACGAGCAGCCGGTCGGGCGGCACCGCCTTCGCCACGTCGCGGAGCGCCGCCGCCGAGCGGAACGTCACCATGCCCGCGAAGCCGAGATGGCAGCCGAGGTCGATGGCCTCCGCCGCTTCGGCGGCCGTGCCGGTGAACGAGTGGAGCACCGCTGAAAGCGGCCCGCGGGCGGCAGCCACACGGAGCATGTCGAGCACGTCCCGCGTGCTCTCCCGCGTGTGGATCACGACGGGCACACCGTGCCGCTGGGCGAGCCGCAGGTGGCGGTCGAAGAACTCCCGCTGCAGATCCGGCGGCGCGGTCGTGCGGTACCAGTCGAGGCCCGTCTCGCCCACGGCCGCCACGCGGCCGCCCGCGACGAGCGTCTCGATCCGGTCCCACTCGTCGGAGCCGACCTCGGCGACGTCGTTGGGATGAAGGCCGGCCGCGGCGACGAGCCCCGGCTCGCGCGCCGCGAGGTCGGCCGCGGCCTCGCTGTCGGCGGCCCGCGTGCCGATCACGGCCAGGCCCGTCACGCCCGCGGCCCGCGCCCGCGCGAGGACATCGGGCAGTTCCGCCCCGAAGCGCATCGGGTCGAGGTGGCAGTGGCTGTCGAAGAGGTGCATGTCGGGCCCTCTCGCAGCCCGGCCGCCCGGCGTCAGGCCGGCTGGCCGGCAAGGCCGGCACGGAGCCGCGTGGCCAGGTCCGCGAGGCGGTCGGCGTGCCGCCGGGTCGTCGCCGCGGCATCGGCCGCGAGGTCGCGGGCCGCGGCGTCGTCGGGCGTGGCGGCGATGCAGTCGAGTTCGCCGAGCTGCTTCCGGAGGGCGTCGATCACCCGGGGCAGGAGCCAGCCGATATCGACGTCGTGCCAGGCCGAGAAGGCGAGCGGGTAGCGGGCCCGCGGCGCCGCCACCTCGCGCTCGGCGAGGATCTCCGCGGCCCGACCCAGCACCCGCCGGTGGTCGGCCGCGATCTCCGCGAGGCCGCGGCGGACCTCCGCGGGGCCCGGGTAGGTCTCGAGCCGCGAGTCGGCGAGGTACATCGCCGGCGACGACTCCAGCACGGCGACGAGGCGGGCGAGTTGGTCGGTGGCGGCCATGGATGGTTTCCGGACTGTTTCCATCGATCGCTACGACATCAGCCCGGCGGCCCGCAGGGCCGCGTCGTAGAGGCCCGACCAGAACACGCCCAGCACGAGCACCGGCACGGCGAGGGCGGTGATGATGGCACCCGGCAGCGACACGAGCGGGAAGGCCTCGCCGGCCCGGTCCTCCGGGGGTGGGTCGAACGTCATCACCTTGAGCACGCGGAGGTAGTAGAAGAGGCTGAGCACCGTGTTCAGGCCGCCCGCGACGAGCAGCACGAGCATCACCTGCTGCTCGGCGCCGGCACGGATGGCCTGCGCGAGCGCCGAGAAGACGAGGAACTTGGCCACGAACCCGGCCAGCGGCGGCAGGCCGATGAGGCTCACGAGCACGACGGCCGTCGCGACCACGATGCCCGGGCTCGACCGCACGAGCCCCGCATACGACGCGATCTCCTCGCTGCGGAGCCGGTTGCGCAGGAGGGCCACGATCGCGAAGGCCGCGAGGTTCATGAACAGGTAGGTGCCGAGGTAGAAGGCGAGGGCGGCCACCGAGTCGCGGGCCGCGCCGGCCTGCGTGCCCTGCAGCGCGAACGCCGCCGCCGCGCCCATCATGAGGTAGCCGGCGTGGGCGATCGTCGAGTAGGCGAGCATCCGCTTCATGTTCGTCTGCCCGTAGGCGGCCAGGTTGCCGAGCGTGCAGGTCACGGCGGCCATGAGGGCGACGAGCACCACGATGAAGTGCCGGATCGACGCCAGGCCCGCGGCGGCCTCGGGGCCGGCTGCCGCGACCGCGGGATCGCCGACCGCCAGGCCGATCCGCAGGAGGAGCGCCACCGCCGCGGCCTTGCTCGCCACGGAGAGGAACGCGCCCACCTCGGCGGCCGCCCCCTCGAACACGTCGGGGCACCAGAAGTGGAAGGGCACCGCCGAGAGTTTGAAGGCGAGCCCCGCGGCGACCATCAGGCCGCCGAGGACGAGCGCCATCGTCGGGCCGCCCGGCGTGCCGGCCGCGACGGCGAGCTCGCGCGCCAGGCTCGGCAGGTGGCAGGTGCCCGTCACGCCGGCGAGCAGGCTGATGCCGTAGAGCATGATGCCGGCCGCGCCGGCGCCGTAGACGGCGTACTTGAGCGCCGCCTCGGAGGCCGCCTTGCGGCCCTTGAGGATGCCGGCGAGGGCGTACGACGGCACGCTCGCCATCTCGACCGCCATGAACACCGTGAGCAGGTGGTTCGCCGACGCCATCAGGCACATGCCGAGCGTGGCCCCGAACACGAGCGTGTAGAAGTCCGCGCCGTCCTCGCGGTCGGGGATGCCGGAGGCCTTCGTGAACACGACGTAGAGCACGAGGAACGCCGCGAGCAGGAGGCGGATCCAGCCGGTGAGCGAGTCCGCCACGAGCAGGCCGCCGAAGAGCTCCACCGGGGCGGCGTCGGGGGCGAGGCCGCGGAAATCGACCCAGGCGTACCAGAGCGCGAAGGCCGCGCCGCCGAGGGCCACGATCCCCGAATCGAGCCAGCGGAGCACCGGGAGCATCCGGCAGAGCAGCACGAGCACGACCGTGGCCGCGATCGCGAGCTCCACGCGGAAGTGGGGCACCGACACGCCGAGCGTGTCGGTGAGCGTCGCGGTGAGGAGGGCTCCGAGGTCCACTTGCTGGTTTCCTGGTTTCAGCGGGCGGGGGCGGCGGCCGAGTCTGCCAGCGGAGGCTGTATGGCCAGCGGAGGCTGTATGGCCAGCGGAGGCTGCGGCACCGCGGCGTCGGGCTTCACGCGGCGGGTCCAGTCGGCGAGCGTCTCGACCTGCCGCTCCACGGTGGGCTGCACGTAGGTGAAGATCGTCTGCGGCGCCACGCCGAACAGGATGGCGAGGGCCACGAGCGGCGTCGCGATCGCGAGCTCGCGGCCGGTGATCGGCGTGAGGTGGTCGCCGTGCGGCCCCTTGTACTCGGCGCCGAGGTACACCCGTTGGATCGCCCAGAGGATGTAGGCCGCCGTGAGGATCACGGTGAAGGCCGAGACGACGGCGAGCACGCGGCTGTAGTTCCAGGCCGAGAGCGTGACGAGCACCTCGCCGATGAAGCCGCACAGGCCCGGCAGGCCGAGGCCGGCGAAGAACACGGCCACCGCGAGGCCCGCATAGACCGGCATCCGGTTGAAGATGCCGCCGAACTCCTCGAGGTTGCGGTGGTGCACCCGGTCGTAGAGCACGCCCACCATGAAGAACATGCCGGCCGACGAGATGCCGTGGGCGAGCATCTGGAACATGGCGCCGTTGACGCCCTGGGCCCAATACTCGGGATTGAATCCGTTGGCCGCCACCGCGCTCCACACGCCGAGGCCGAGCATCACGTAGCCCATGTGGCTCACGGAGCTGTAGGCCACCATCCGCTTGAAGTCCTTCTGGGCGAGGGCCGCGAAGGCGCCGTAGACCATCGACACGACGCCGAGGCCGCACACGAGCCACGCCAGCGACAGGCCGGCGCCCGGGCAGATCGGATAGCAGATCCGCAGGATGCCGTAGCCGCCGAGCTTGAGGAGCACGCCGGCCAGGATCATCGAGATCGGCGTGGGCGCCTCAACGTGGGCGTCGGGGAGCCAGGTGTGGACGGGCACCAC
>JBJTPA010000214.1:0-17786 GCA_046074885.1 Planctomycetaceae bacterium | reverse complement strand
CCACCGCCGCCAGCGCGTCGCGACGCAGTTCCTCGACCTCGCTCCACGCCAGCTGCCGCCACTGGCCGGGCAGCAGGTTGCCGAGCGACAGGCCGCCGACGGCGACCCGCTTGAGCTGGTGGACCTTGTGGCCGAGGCGGGCGAGCATCCGGCGGATCTCGCGGTTCTTGCCCTCGTCGAGGACCATCTCGAGGACGGCGCTCTGCTTGTGCTGCGAGCGGATCGTGACCCGCTTCGCGTGCACCTCCCCCTCGGCGAGCCGCACGCCCTGCCTGAGCTTCTCGAGCAGTTCCTCCGACGGCACGCCGGCGACCTGGACGAGGTACTTCTTCTCCACGCCATAACGCGGGTGGGCCAGCAGGTTCGCGAGCGGCCCGTCGTTCGTGAGCAGGAGCAGGCCCTCGCTCATGCGGTCAAGCCGGCCGATGGCGAACAGCCGGTGATCGCCGGGAACGAGATCGACCGCCCGCGGGCGGCCCGAGGGATCGTAGTTGGTGGTCACGACGCCGACCGGCTTGTTGAGCACGAAGACGACGCGGCGGACCCGCGGCAGCCGCTCGCCATCGACCCGAATCTCCTGCGTCGCCGGATCCACCCGCGTGCCGAGCTCGGTGACGACGGCGCGGTCCACCTCGACCCGGCCGGTCGTGATCAATTCCTCGCAGGCGCGGCGGCTGCCGAGCCCCGCGGCGGCGAGCACCTTCTGCAGCCGCTCCGGGCCGTCGGCCGCCGCGGCGGGACCGACGGGCCCGGCGGGGCGACGGCGGTGCGGCGGGTCGCGGCGGGGGGGCTGGCGGCGGGGCGGTCGGTTCGGCGGGGGCATGTCGCCCGCGATCATACACGCCCGCGGCGCGTCACCGCAGGGGCTGCGACCACCAGCGGGCGCGGCGGACCTCCGGCACCGGCTCCGCGTAGTCGCGGGGCCGGGCGCCGTCCATGATGCCGTAGGTGCGGAACGCGTACGGCCCGATGTCGTCCTGCGGGAAGGGGTCGAACCGCGCGGCGCGGCGCTGCTGGTTGCGGGCCGGCCCGGGCTCGAGCCAGGCGGGCTTGCCCAGCGACGCGCAGCCCGACGCGGCGAGCGCGGCAAGCGCGGCACAGCGGACGGCGATCGAGCGAAGCGGCGGCATGCGGCCTTCCGAAGGGGCCGGGATTCTAGGGGCGGCGCCAACGCGGCCCTAGGCCGCTTTCCACCGCGGAAACCCGGTGGCGATTGAAAAACCAGGTCGTGTGGGAAACCAGGTCGTGCGATGAGCCCAGGAAGCCCGGAGCGCAAGCGACGGGACTGGAAACACGCGAGGCCTCAGCATCCTGCCGAGCCTCGCTTGGCCGGCCTCCGCCGGCTGGTCACAACCCAGCCCTCCGGGCCTGACGCGGATGCCGATCACGCAGGCCCGGAGCGCAAGCGACGGGATCAGCGTGACGAACATGGTCAAGGCTCACTCAGGCAGCGCGACGTGGAGCAGCAGCGGCGGCTCGGACCCAGCCCCCTCGCAGGCGAGCGGCTGCCCGCCCGCCGAGGCGGGCACGAGCGCGCACGAACCGCGTCCGAGCGGCGGCAATCCCCAGCGGTCGGCGAACCGCACCCGGCCCGAGAGCACGGCCACGAAGTGGCAGCCGTCGTCGCCGCCGACCCGCCACGTGCCGCCGGCGGCGGGCCGCACCTCGTCGAGGAGGAAGTGGTCGCACGTCACGAGCCTGTGGACGGCGGGATCGATCGTCGCCGTGGACGCGACGGGCCCGACCGGGCCGAAGCAGGTGACCGCCTCGAGGCCGGCCTCGACGTGCAGCTGCCGGGGCCGGCCGTCTGGGCCGACGCGGCCCCAGTCGTGGAGCCGGTAGGTGACGTCGCTCGACTGCTGGATCTCCGCCACGAGGAGACCGCCCCCGATCGCGTGGACGGTGCCGGCGGGGATGAAGACGCAGTCGCCGGGCCGCGGCTCGAACCAGTGGAGCACGTCGGCCACGCGCCCCGAGCGGAGCGCCGCGGCGAGCGCGGCCGCGTCGGTGCCGGGCGTGGTGCCGGCCCAGATCCGGGCGCCCGGCGCGGCATCCACGACGTACCAGGCCTCCGTCTTGCCGCGATCGGGGGGCGTGAGCGTGGCGGCGCGGACGTCGTCGGGATGCACCTGCACCGAGAGGTCGAGTCGGGCGTCGAGGAACTTGAAGAGCAGTGGGAACGCCGCGGGCCCGGCGCGGCGGCCGAGCAGGTCGCGGCCCCGGTCGCGGACGAGCGCGCCCAGCGTGGCGCCTGTGAGCGGCCCGGCGGCCACGATGCTCTGGTCGGCGCCGCGATCCACGAGTTCCCACGACTCGGCGTAGTCGTCGCCCGGCGGGAGGTCGCGGCCGAGCGTGGTCGCGAACCGGCGGCCGCCCCACAGGTAGCGACGGTAGATCGGCGCGAGCGGGAGCGGCGGCAGGCCGGGGCTCACGAGGGGGCGGTTCACGGGCGACTCAACGCGGCGGCGCGGCGTCAGGGTCCGGCGTAAGCCTCGAGGATCCGGCCGATCCAGAAGCAGCATACCGCGGCCACGAGCATGACCAGCATCTGGCCGAGCGTGATCGAGTGGCCGAGTTCGAGCATGATCGCCAGCGCGGGAATCCCGAGCCCGAGCAGCTGGCCGAACCGTCCCAGCGACCGCATGCCGACCCTCCGCCTGCCCTGACCGTGCCGGCCGTTTCGCGGCCGGCCCTTGCCGGGCGACGCGGGCCCGCCATACTGCCCCTGCATCGTCGGGTTCCCGGCGGGATCCCGCAACCCTTCACGCAGGCAGGAGAATACGGCATGGGTCGGCACGGCGCGGTGACGTTCAAGGGCAACCCGCTCACGCTCGCGGGCAACGAGGTGAAGGTGGGCGTCGCGGCCCCCGACTTCGACCTGGCATGCTTCGGCCCCGCCGGCATGGGCCACATCCGCAAGGCCGACCTCCTGGGGAAGCCCACGATCATCAGCGTCGTCCCCTCGCTCGACACGCCGGTCTGCCAGGTGCAGACGAAGAAGTTCAACGCCGAGCTCGGCGGCATGGGCGACACGGTCAACGCGGTCACGGTGAGCCTCGACCTCCCCTTCGCGATGAACCGCTTCTGCGGCGCCGAGAACATCCAGTCGCTCAAGAGCGGCAGCGACTACCTCGACCGGGCCTTCGGTCGCGACTGGGGGGTGCTCATCGACGAGCTCAAGATCCTCGCCCGCGCCGTGTTCGTGCTCGACGCCCAGGGCGTCGTCCGCCACGCGGAGGTGGTGAAGGAGGTGGCCAGCGAGCCCGACTACGCGGCGGCGCTGGCCTGCCTGCGGAAGCTCGCCGGCTGACCCGTCAGGCGGCGCGGCGGCGCCAGCGCTCGTTGGCCCGCTGCACCGCCAGCCTGATCAGCGGCCGCTGGAACTCGTGCACCACGCGATGCACCAGTCCGCGCCGCCGCGCATGGATCACGCTGCCGCCGAGCTGCCCGCAGATCTCGCGGACGACGATCGGGCGGGCCGTGAGCACCCGGGCGCCGTGCAGCCACTGCATCTGCACGAAGGAGTCCACCGGCCGGTCGAAGACGACGCTCGCCTCGAGCAGCCGCCGCGCCGCCTCGCGGCCGACCAACTGCATGACCATGCCGAGGGCGGGCAGCCGCGGCTCCGTGAGGATGGCGCCGTCCCCACGCCGGACCTCCGGCCCGGGCTCGTGCCGCTCGCGGTGCGGGAAGCGGACGAATTCGTCGGGCCGCGCGCCATCGAGGGCGCAGGCGAGCACGTCGGCGAACCCCGGATCGACGGCCGCGTCGTCCTCGGCGACGAGCCCCGCATCGAGCCCCCGGTCGACGATCTCGCGCCAGGCCCGTCGATGGGACAGGAAGCAGGCCACCTCCGTCCGCGAGAGCGCGAACGGGTACTGGGGACGGTGCAGGCCGGGACGGCAGACGGCCCGCACCGCCTCGTCGGATAGCACCGCTCCGTCCACCGCGGAAAGCCGCTCGGCCGGCAGCGGCAACGAGTCCCGCAGCAGGTCGGCCTGCCGGCGCCGGCCCGCGGCGCGGTCGAGGTGGATCACGAACGCTTGAACCGCCATGGCGATGGAACCGCTGGCGTGACCGAAAACAATCCTGTTGGTGATATCGGCCGCCCGGGCGTGCCCGCGTGACTCCGCGAGCCCACGGCGCCACCAGGCCGAGGGACCCAACCTCCCCTTCCTGCCCACCTTGCGGCGGCGGCCGCTCGATGGGCCGCCATGGCCGCTCACGTCGCCAGGCTGTGCCGCGTGCCGTGCAGGAGCAGGGCCAGCCCGACCCCGGGCCGCATCCACGCCGGGAACGGGTACCGGCGTTCGTGGAGGTACTTGAGCAGGTCGATCTCGTTCGCGTTCCTCCGCGGGCCGAGCGACCAGCGGAGCAGCCGCACCAGCGAGTGCGTCCGGCCGCGGCGGAAGCCGTCCATGTCGAAGGTGGCCGACACCGCGTCGAGGAGGCCGTCGGCCTCTGCCTGGAGCAGCACCCGCGCGCACTTGTAGCAGCGGCCGCAGTTGAGGTTGGCCCGGTCGCGGCGGAATCCCCGCATGCAGACGAGCAGGTCGCCGCGGAGCCGCTCCTCGCCGAGCACCTCGCTCGTCTTGCGGAGCCGCGTGGTGTCGCCGCCGAACGGGAGCCAGGCCGTGGAGGTCGTGTTGAACATCGGCAACAGGTCGGCGTCGAGGATGGAGACGCCGCCGACCTCGTTCATCTTCGGTCGCTCGCCGACGGGTTCGGTCGAGGCGTAGTGGAATGCCGTGAACAGGTGGTCGAGCGCCATCGAGGCGGCGACGTTCCGCGTCGTCACCGAGTGGATGAACTTCAGGCCGCGGAAGGCCTCGCCGAGGGGGCAGCGGACGCCGACGAGCGGCAGCCCCAGCCCGTCGGCGATCCGCCGCGCGTGGGCGCACTGCTCAGCGAACACCGCGTCGTCGTCGCCGTGGGCGCCGACGTGGTGGTGCACGAGCACCCGCACCCGCAGCGGCTCCGGCACGTCGCGACGGAGGATGCGGTGCCGCGCCAGGTGCATGGAGTCGATGCCGCCGCTCATGGCCGCCGCCGCCCCCTTCGTCCAGTCGGTCACCGCCGCGGACTTCCGGGCGTGCGCCTCGACCGTCACGTGCGACCACGCCGGCGCCATCACCCGCAGGGTGTGCTGCACGACGCCGCGGAGCGAGCCGAGCAGGATCTCGTCGATGTCGCCCTCGATGACGAGCGGCTCGCCGCGGAGCATCGCCGGCACGAGCAGGGCCACGGCGAACGGGTCGAGGGTGTCGATCCGCCGGGCGAGGTCGGGATGGTCACCGTGGCGGCGAAGCGTGAGCGGCCGCTCACGGCCGTCGAGGGTCACCTGCGCCGTGCAGTCGAAGCATCCGCCCGCCGCGCGGCTCTCCAGGTTGCGGACGACGATCGCCACGGCGACTCCCGTGGGTCAGGCGCGAAGCAGCGTCTCGATCGCCTTCCGGGCGGCGTCGAGCGCGGCGGGGAGTTTGTCCACGAGCTTGCCGCCGGCCTGGGCCAGGTCGGGCCGGCCGCCCCCCTTGCCACCGACGATCGTGGCCGCGTCGCGGATCCAGGTGCCGGCCGACAGCCCGCGGGCCTCGAGCTCGCGGGAGATGCCTGCCACGAGCGTCACCTTGTCGGCCTCGACAGCGCCGAGCAGCACGGCGATCGGGCTCGCCTTCCGCCGCAGGTGGTCGATGCACTGCCGCATCGCGCCGGCGTCGCTGCCCCTGGCCTCGGCGACGACCACGCGGGTGCCGCCCACGTCGATCGCCTGCGCGAGCAGTTCGTCGGGCGACGCGCCCACCGCCGCGGCGGGCTTCGCCTTCTTGAGGTCGCGGAGCTCCTTGACCACCGCGGCCAGGCGGTGCGGCAGTTCCGGCACCGGCACCTTGAGCGCGCCTGCCGCCTCCGCGAGGGCGTCCTCGGCCTGGCGGAAGCGATCGAGCGCCCGCGCGCCGGTGACGGCCGTGATCCGCCGCGTGCCGGCCGACACGCTCTCCTCCGCCACGACCCGCACGAGCCCGATCTCGCCGGTGCTGGTCACGTGCGTGCCGCCGCACAGCTCGCGGCTCACGCCTTCCATCGTCACCATGCGGACGACATCGGGGTACTTCTCGCCGAAGAGCATCATCGCCCCGGCGTGCCGGGCCTCGGCGAGCGGCAGCAGCCGTGCCGACACGGGCACCGCCGCCAGCACGCCGGCATTGACCGTGGACTCGATCGACCGCAGCGTGTCACGGTCGATCGAGGTCGGGTGCGAGAAGTCGAACCGGAGGAGGTCGGCATCGACCTTCGAGCCCTGCTGGACGGCGTGGCTGCCGAGGTGGTGCTGGAGCGCGGCGTGGAGGAGGTGCGTCGCCGAGTGGGCCCGCCGCAGGGCCGACCGCCGCGCGACGTCGACCCGGGCCCGGATCGCGTGGCCGAGCTCGACCACGCCCTTCCGGAGGTGGCCGACGTGGAGCACGAAGCCCCCCTCGCGCTGCGTGTCGGCAACCTCGAACTCGCCGCCGGGCCACTCGAGGCGGCCGGTGTCGCCCACCTGCCCGCCCGACTCGCCGTAAAAGGGCGTGCGGTCGAGCACGATCGTCACCGGCGTCGCGTGCCCCACCTCCTCGAGACGATCGCAGAGCGCGTCCTGCGCGATGATCCCGAGCACCTTCGCGTCGACTTCGGTCGCGTCGTAGCCGAGGAACTCCGAGCCGTGCATGGTCTTCTTGAGGGCGTCGAGCGGCCCGGACGTGAACACCTCGACCCGCGTCCCCGCCCCCGACTTCAGGCCGTGCTCCTCCATCGCCGTCCGGAAGCCGTCCCAGTCGAAGCCGCAGTTCCGCTCGGCGGCGAGCGTCTCGAGGAGCTCGGGAGGGAAGCCGTGGGTCGTGTAGAGCTCGGCCGCGTCGGCGCCGGGCACAACCGCCCCGCCCTGTCGGCCGATACCCGAGAAGAGCTTCTCGATGCGGTCGAGGCCGCCATCGATCGTGGCCAGGAACGACTGCTCCTCCCGCTCGATGACACCGGCCACCCGGCCCGTCGTCTCGCCGAGCTCGGGATAGGGATGCCGCATCATCGCGGCGACGACCGGGGGCAGCGTGTGGAGGAAAGGCTCCCGCACGCCCATCTGCCGGCCATCGAGCACGGCCCGCCGCAGGAGCCGCTTGACGACATACTTCTCCTCGTTGTTGCCCGGCAGCACGTTCTCGTGGATCGCGAACGTGCAGGCCCGCACGTGGTCGGCGATCCGCCGCATCCGCCGGCCGTCGTCGCTCGCCGGCTCGTAGCGCTTGCCGCAGACCTCCGCCACGGCCTCGACGAGCGGCCGCAGGATGTCGATGTGGAAGTTGGTGTCCACGCCCTGGAGCATCGCGCAGGTCCGCTCGAGGCCCATGCCCGTGTCGATGTTGCGGCTGGGGAGCGGGTGGAGGTTGTCCGGCGGCGGCCCCACGCGGTTGAACTGCGTGAACACGAGGTTCCAGATCTCGACGTCGCTGCCGTCCGGCATCCGGTAGAAGATCTCGCTGCAAGGGCCGCAGACGCCATCGGGCCCCTGGCTGGGGGCCGAGGCCGGCCAGAAGTTGTCGTCCTCGCCCATGCGCGTGATCTTCGCGTGCGGCACGCCGATCTCATCGGCCCAGATCCGGAAGGCCTCGTCGTCGTCCTGGTAGACGCTGATCGTGAGCTTCTCGGGGGCGATGTTGAGCCAGTTGCGGGCCGTGAGGAACTCCCAGGCCCAGTGGATCGCCTCCCGCTTGAAGTAGTCGCCGAACGAGAAGTTGCCCAGCATCTCGAAGAACGTGTGGTGCCGGGGCGTGCGGCCGACGTTGTCGATGTCGCCGGTTCGCAGGCACTTCTGGCAGGTCGTGGCCCGGGTGTAGTCGAGCTTGCACTTGCCCAGGAAGTGGTCCTTGAACTGGTTCATGCCCGCGGGCGTGAACAGCACGGAGGGGTCCCAGCGGGGCACGAGGACGTCACTGGGTCGGCGGACGCAGCCCTTCGACTCGAAGAACGCGAGATAGGCTTCGCGAAGTTCGTCGGCCTTCATCTGGTCGGCGGCTCCCGGCGTGCGGCGGCTGGAAAAGCCGAAACTATACACGCGCGTGCCCGGATTGCGGGACGCGGAGCCGGGGCCGGCGGCGAAAACGACGCCACCCACGGCGGCCGCTTGGGTCGGCCACGCGTGGGTGGGCGGGGGTGTCGTTTCCGAATCGAGTCGGTCGGCGTCACTCGCCGCTGGAATCGCCGCCGGACTCGGCGGCCACGGTGATGACGGCGTCCTTGGCGGCGAGGATCTTCTCGCGAAGTTCCTGGGCCACCTGCGGGTTCTCCTTGAGGAACAGCCTCGCCTTTTCCCGGCCCTGCCCGAGGTGCACCTCGCCGTACCGCAGCCACGTGCCCGTCTTGTCGACGAGCTTGGCGGCGATCGCGAGATCGAGGATGTCACCCTCCACGCTGATGCCATCGGCGTGCATCATGTCGAACTCGGCCACGCGGAACGGCGGCGCGACCTTGTTCTTGACGATCTTCACCTTCACCCGCTGGCCCACCACGTCCTCGCCGTCCTTGAGCGTGCCGATGCGGCGGACGTCGACCCGGCAGGAGGCGTAGAACTTGAGCGCCTTGCCGCCCGGCGTGGTCTCCGGGCTGCCGAACATGACGCCGATCTTCTCGCGGAGCTGGTTGATGAAGATCACGGTCGTCTTGGACTTGGCGATCGCGCCCGTGTGCTTCCGCATGGCCTGGCTCATGAGCCGGGCCTGGAGCCCCACGACCGAGTCGCCGATCTCGCCTTCGAGCTCCTTCTGCGGCACGAGCGCCGCCACGGAGTCGACGACGATGATGTCGACCGAGTTGCTCTTGATGAGCAGTTCGCAGATCTGCAGCGCCTCCTCGCCGGTGGTCGGCTGGCTGACGAGCAGCCGCTCCAGCGAGATGCCCAGCTTCTTGGCCCAGCTCGGGTCGAGCGCGTGCTCGGCGTCGATGAAGGCCGCGATGCCGCCGGCCCGCTGGGCCGCGGCCACGGAGTGCAGCGCGATCGTGGTCTTGCCGCTCGACTCGGGGCCGTAGATCTCGATGATCCGCCCCCGCGGAAAACCCTTGCCGCCGAGCGCGAGATCCACCGACAGGCTGCCCGACGAGATGCCCTCGATCGGCGCCTGGGCCTCGGCCCCCAGCGGCATGATCGAGCCCTCGCCGAACTCCTTCTCGATCTGGGCCAGCGTGTGCCTTAGCGCCGTGTTCTCCTCGAGGAACGAAGGGGCGGCCTTGGCCGACTTCCTGCCGGCCCTGTCCTTCACTTCCCGGTCCTTCGCATCCTTCTCTCTAGCCATCCGTCCGTTGACTCCTGCCGTTGCCGTCACCATGGCGACCGACTCCCACGTTTCCCGGCGCCTCGTCGGGGTGGTTGCTTCGCCACCATGAATCGAGCGATTTGCCGCGGAACCGAACAGTGAACGCGGGTATAGTATCGGCTGCCGCCCGGCCTGGCAAGCAGATTTTCTGGACGGCCGTACAGGCCTCAAAAGCTGAGCATCTGCCGGTATTCGGCCACCCGGCGGTCGAGGTCGGCCCGGTCGATGCCGGCCAGGCGGTCGAGGCTGAAGTCCTCGACGGTGAAGCTCGCCGTGATCACGCCGTAGGCCAGGGCCTCCTTGAGGGCCTGGGGGTCGAACCGGCCGAGGCTGGCGAGGTGGCCCATCATGCCGCCGGCGAAACTGTCACCGGCGCCGGTCGGATCGACGACCCGGGGCGTGGGATACGCGGGCATGACGTACATCTCGTGCTCGCTGAAGAACATCGCCCCGTGCTCGCCCTTCTTGATGACGACGAACTTGGGCCCCATCTTCCGCACGGCATGACCGGCCCGCACGAGGTTCTCGTCCTCGGCGAGCAGCTTGGCCTCGGAATCGTTGAGCACGAGGCCGTCGATCCGCTTGAGCAGCGCCTCGAGCTCGTCCCGCTGGATGTTGATCCACAGGTCCATCGTGTCGGCCACCGTCAGCGACGCCTCCGGGATCTGGTCGAGCACCGAAAGCTGCGTCGTCGGCGACGAGTTGCCGAGGAACACGAACTTGCTCGTGCGGTGGCTGCCGTTGAGCTTCGGCTTGAAATCGCCGAACACGTTGAGGTGCACCTCGAGCGTCTCACGGTCGTTCATGTTGGGGAGGTAGCGGCCCCGCCAGCGAAACGTCTTCCCGCCGGGGATCACCTCGATGCCGGAGGTGTCGATGCCGCGGGCGTCGAGGAACCGCGTGTGCTCCGCGGGCCAGTCCTCGCCGACCGTGCCGATCATCTTCACGGGCGAGAAGAAGCTCGCCGCGTAGGAGAAGAAGACGCACGAGCCCCCGAGGACGTCGTCGCGACGGTCCGTGGGGGTCTCGACGCAATCGAAGGCGACGCTGCCGACGACGAGCAGGGGCATGGTGGGACTCCGGGGTGCGGTGACGCGACGCCGCGGAATGTACGGGCCCGCCAGCCACCCGTCCACGTACGCGGGAATTCCGGCGACGCGATTCGCCCCCTCAGGTCAGCCCTCGCCGTCCGCCCCGCGGCCGACGCGCGGCACGACCAGCGAGAACAGGATCGGCGCCACGATCGTCACCGCGGGCAGCGACGCGAGCAGGCCCGACACGATCGCGATCGCGAACGGCCGCTGCGTCTCGCTCCCCATGCCGTGCGCCAGCGCCGCCGGCACGAGCCCGAGCAGGGCCAGCGTCGTCGTGAGCATCACCGGCCGGAACGCCTCCCGGGCCCCCTGGAGGAGCGCGTGCCGCCGCGTGGCGCCGGCGGAGAGCACCCGCAGGTACTGCGAGCACTCGATCACGCCCGACAGCACGACCTGGCCGAGCAGCGCGATGCAGCCGACCGCGCTCGACACGGAGAAGTTGACGTGCATGAGCCGCAGACCCGACACCGCCCCGAGCGCGGCCACCGGCAGCAGGAGGAGAATCGTGAGCGTGGGGGCCCAGCGGCCGAAGTTCGCGAACAGCACGCACACGATCACGCACAGGGCCATCGGCACGGTGACGGCGAGCCGCCGCATGGCCCGCTCCTGGTTCTGGAACTCGCCGCTCCACGTCGGATAGATGCCCTCGGGCATCGCGATCCCCGCCACCGCGGCCTGCGCGTCCTTCACCGTGCTCCCCAGGTCGCGGCCGCGGACGTTGAACTTCACCGCCACGAAGCGGGCGAAGTCCTGCCGCCAGATCGCGGCCCGCCCCTGCACCTGGCCGAGCGCGGCCACCTCGGCGAGCGTGATCCGCTTGTCGGGACTGCCGACGAACATGTGGCCGAGGATGTCCATGTTGGCCCGGGCCTCGTTCGGCAGGCGGATCGTGACGGGGTAGCGGCGTTCTCCCTGCCAGATCTCGGTGGCCTTCTCGCTGCCGAGCACGATGCGGATCGAGTTTTGGATGTCGTGCACGGCCAGCCCGCGGCGGGAGAGGGCGTCGCGGTTGAGCTCGATCCGCTGCGTCGGCACGTCGCCCGCCTGGTAGATGGCGAGGTCCACCACGCCCGGCACCTCCGCGAGCCGCTGCTTGGCCTCCTCGGCGAGCCCGGTCATCCGCTCGAGGTCCGTGCCGCGGATCTTGAGCACCACCTGCCCGATGATCCCGGAGATCGTCTCGAACACGCGGTCGGTGATCGGCTGCGAGAAGTTGTGCTGCACGCCGGGAATGACCGCGAGGCTGCGGCGGAGCTCCTCCTCGACCCCCTGCCGCGTCCTGCCTTTCGCCCACGCCCGCTCGGGCTTCAGCGCGATGAAAAACTCCGCGTTGTTCGGCCCCTCGGCCTGCGTCGCGTTCTCGGGCCGCCCCACGTGCGACATCACGTCGAGCACCTCGGGCGTCCTCAGGATGGCCTCCCGCATCGTCGCCACCTGCCGCCGCGTCTCGTCGAGCGCGATCGTGGACGGAAAGATCGACGTCACGTAGAAGCCCCCCTCATTGAGCTCGGGGAGGAACTCCGTGCCGATGCCCGCGGCGTACCAGCCGAGGGCCGCACAGCCGGCGGCGGCGGCCGGCAGCACGAGCCAGCGGAGCGTGTCGCAGCCGGCGAGGACCTTCAGGTAGGCCCAGCGGACGCCGACGAGCCAGGCCGGCTCGGCCGTGCGGAACCGGCCGCGGAACAGGAGCCGCTCGAGCGCCGGCACCACGACCATCGCCGCCACGAGCGCCCCGCCGAGGGCGAAGGCGTAGGTGTAGGCCATGGGGGCGAAGATCCGCCCCTCGACCCGCTCCAGGAAGAAGATCGGCACGAGCGCCACGATGATGATCGCCATCGCGAACACGACCGGCCGCACGACCCGCGACGCCGCCTCGGCGATGATCCCCGCGGCCTCCGCGGGGGGCGGCCGCCCGCCGTTGCCCCGCTCGTGGAACAGGTGGAGCGTCGCCTCCAGCACCACGATCGCGCCGTCCACGAGGATCCCGAAGTCGATCGCACCGAGCGAAATGAGGTTCGCCGGCAGGCCGAGCCAGGTGAGACCGACGAACGCCGAGAGCATCGAGATCGGCACGACGACGGCCACCGCGACCACGGCCCGCAGCGACCCGAGGAACAGCCACACCACGAGCAGCACGAGCGACACGCCCTCGAGGAGGTTCCGCCGCACGGTCGCCAGGGTCGCCCGCATGAGCGTCGTGCGGTCGTAGAAGGTGTCGATCCGCACGCCCGCCGGCAGCACGTCGCGATTGAGCTCCTCGATCCGCTCGTGGACCGCGGCGAGCACGACGCTGGGGTGCGCCCGGCGCCGCAGCAGCACGATGCCCTCGATCACGTCGTCGGCGTGCCCGCGTCCCACGGCCCCGCGCCGCGGCGTCGAGCCCTCGATCACGTCTGCCACGTCGCGGATGTGGATCGGCACGGAGCCCCGAGTGTCGAGCACGATGTCGCCGAGCTCCTTCGGGTCGCGAAGCACGCCGAGGCCGCGGACCACGAACTCCTGCGAGCCGATGCCGCTGTAGCCGCCGCCGGCGTTCTCGTTGGCCCGGGCGATCGCCGCATGGACGTCGTCCACGGAGATGCCCGCGGCGGTGAGGCGGATCGGGTCGACGCGGACCTGGTAGTTCCGCTCGTAGCCGCCGAAGGTCACGACGTCGGCCACGCCCGGCACCGCCCGCAGCCGCCGCTCCACGACGAAGTCCTGGATCGCCCGCAGGTCCTTGAGGCCCTGCGGCCCCTTGAGGGTGTAGCGGTAGATCTGCCCGACCGGCGTGGACTGCGGTCCCATCTGCGCCGCTGCCCCGTCCGGCAGCACCGCGTCGCGGAGCCGCTCGGCCACGTTCGTCCGCAGCTCGAAGTCGGTGGTGCCGTCCTCGAACGTGAGCGTGACGAGCGACAGCCCGAACACCGACACGCTTCTGAGGTCGAGCAGCTTCGGCGTGCCCGCGAGGACCCGCTCGAGCTCGACCGTCACCCGCCGCTCCACCTCCTCGGCCGCCTGGCCCGGGAACGTCCCCACGACCTCGACGCGGGGGTCGGTCACGTCGGGAAAGGCCTCGATCGGCAGCCCGTCGAAGCACTTCCAGCCATACAGGCACCACAGCGCCGTGAGCGCGAGCACGATCCGCCACCGCGCGACCGCGAGCCGGCTCAGCCGTTCGAGCATCGCCCGCCTCCTACAGCAGCCGGTCGAGTTCGCCGTCGAGCAGCACCGCGCCGGCCGACACGACCTCGTCCCCCTCGTCGACGCCCGAGAGGACCACGAGCCGGTCGTCGACGCTCGTGCCCACGATCACCGGCCGCCGCTCCAGTTCGTTCGCGTTGTGCCGCACGAGGACGACCCGGGCGTCGCGCCGCAGGAGGACCGCCTCGCGGGGCACGACGAGCTGCGGCTCGCCCGTCACGGCCACCGTGACGTGGGCCAGCATGTGGGCCCGCACGCCCGGCGCGAGCGTGTCGAACGCACAGGTCACGTCCACGGTCCGCCTCGTGCGTTCGATCGCCCGCACGACCGACGTGACGCGGCCGGTGAGCGGCAGGTCGCCGAGCGCCGGGATCGCGATCCGGCAACGGAAGCCGTCCCGCAGGAGCGGCGCGTCGCGCTCCGGAAAGCTCGCCGTCACGATCAGCGACCCGGGATCGGCGATGATGAACGCGGGCTGGTTCTCGGGGTCGTGGGCCTGCTCGCCCGGATCGACGTGCCGCTCGATCACCTGGCCGTCGCGGGGCGACCGCACCTCGAAGAGGTCCTCCCCCGCCTCGCTGGTCCGCGCGGCCCGCAGGGCCACGAGGATTCCGTTGCGCTCGGCCTCGAGGCTGCCGATCTTGGCCTGGAGCTCGACGAGGCGACGGGTGGAGATGACGTCGCCCTGCACGAGATCCTGGATCCGCCGCCGGCCGTCGTACTGCCCCTCGAGCTCGGCGTTGATGCGGCGGACGTCGGCCCGCATCCGCGCCAGCTCGCTGCTGCGGACCTTCGCCAGCACGTCGTCCCGCGACACCTTCGCCCCCGCGGCGACCTCCACCGACTCGATCACACCCTCGAAGGGGATCCGCAGGGCCGTCTGGGCCCCCGGCGTGAAGTCGATCTCCCCGACGCCGTGCACCTCGGCGGCGACGTCGCTCCGCTCGACGCGGGTGTATTCCAGGGCTGCCGCGACGTCGGGCCGCACGACGAGGAGGCCGTCGTCGCCGATGCGGTAGGGCGCCTCCTCGACCGGGACGGCCGCGGTCTCGGCGTCCTGCTCGCAGCCGGCGAGCAGGACGGCCGCGCAGGCGCAGGTGGCCAGCAGGGGCGACCGCGCAAACGGGGACCGCCAGTCGGGAGTCGGATTCACGGTCATGATGAACCTCGCATGGGCGGCTTGGCGGGCACGCGGCGACCGGCCGGACGGGAAACGATCCGCCGACGCCGGGGCGGCGGGTCGGGAACGCCGCGCCGGACTGGCTCCGCGGCGGCCGCCGCGGTCAGCCGTCCGGGCGCGCGGCGGGGCTCAGCAGAGGAGTCTGCAGAGGCGGCTCAGGTCGGCCGCGTTGGCGACGAGGACGGCGGAGTCGGCTCCACGACTGCGCTGCCCGGAAGCGGCCGCCGCTTCAAATGCGATACGCTCGTTCGCCGGCGACAGCCACGATCGCGCCGACGACCCGGTCGGATCGACGTCGTCCTCCGCGATCTCGGCCTCGACGATCGGCGGCATGGCCAGCGGAGCGACGCCGTCGTGGCCGCCGGAACGGTCGGCGACGACGCTGGCCGGCCCGGCGGCGCCGGCCGGAGCCGGAGCGCACGTCGCCACGCCGTCGCCCGCGCAAAACGCGACGAGGGCCCACGCCACGAAACCTGCGGCGCACCACGCCCACCGCCGTCCAAATTCGCCCGCCGGATCCATGTCGGACATCCCGCGATCACAGGGGGGGTCACGCCCGTGACACCCGCTGACCCGATCCTACGCACGGGTCGAGCGGCGAGTCAAAGCCGCTTTCACCTTCGCAAGCCGCGGTGCCGGCTACGGAAGCAGCCGCAGGCCGACGGCCGTGTTGAGCTCCAGCATGGCGCGGCGATGGCGGACGACCGCGTCGCGGAGGCTCTGCGTGACCTCGGCCAGGTCGTCGCGCGAGTTCTCGAGGTCGTCGATGCTGAGCCGGCCGGCCGTGAACTGCTCTTGGTGGCGGGCGAACAGGGCCGCGGCCCGCGGCAGGATCGACCGTTCGACCTGCTCGATCGCCTCCCGCGACCGGCGCAACTCGCGATCCGCCAGCCGCACCTCGGAGAGCGCCCGGCGCTCGAGCGACGAGAACTCGAGCTGCGACTGCCCGATGTTGCTCTCGGCGCGCGCGATGTTGCCCTGGTTGCGGTTGAAGATCGGCAGGGCGAACGTGAGCCCCATGGCCCACGACGTGGCGGAGGTCCTGCCGTACGGGCTGGCATCCTGGATCGTGATCGGGTCGTAGAAGAGGTAGATGTCGTCGAACCGGTTGGCCCGCTGGAGGGCGAGCTCGGCGTTGGCCCGGCCGATCCCGAGCCGCGCCGCCCGCAGGTCGGGCCGGCACTGGAGCGCGAGCTTCTCGAGACCGTCGATCCCCGGCGGCGGGGGTGCGGCGTCGCGCAGGCTGCCCTGTGGCTCGAGCCGGGCCGCCTCCACCGGCGACATGGAGAGGAGTACTCCGAGTCCCTCGCGGGCGTCGTCGTAGGTCTCGATGGCGTCGCCCAGCGTGATCCGCGAACGTTCGAGCGTCACCGCGAGGCGGTCGATCACATCCGGCATCGTCCCATCGTCGCGGTCGGGCCGGCCCTGGAGCTCGGCGAGCCGGGCTTCCTGGCGGCGCACGGTCGCTTCCGCGGCCAGGCGATCCACGCGGGCCGCCTGGAGCGTCACGAAGGCGCGGTACACGTTGTCGATCTGCCGCCGGGTCACGTCCTGGAACTGCGCCTCGAGTGTGGATCTCGCCATCCTGGCCACGACGGTCCGCGCCTGCCGCTTGTGTGACACGTCGAGGGGCATCGTGATGTTGACGTCGTACTGCGTCGGGCCGCCGGGACGGCTGTCGTTGAACGAGCCGTAGGGGATGAACTGGCTGTCCATGTAGACGAGCGGATTGGTCCGCAGGCCCGCGGTGAGCACGTCCGCGTCGGCCTGCGTGAGCTCGTGCCGCAGGGCGCGGACGTCGAGGTTGGACTGCATCATCCGCTCGAGCGCCGCGTCGAGCGTGATGCCGTCGAGCGGCCCGGGATCGTCGATGACCGCCGTGTCGATGGTCGTGGGGGCTCCCGCAGCAGGACCGGCGCCGCCGGCGGCCGGCACCGGCAGCGACTCCGGCAGTTGCAGACCTCGGTTCGCTGCGATCGTCGATGCCGCGGCCCGCTGCTTGCCGGGCTTCGGCAGCCGCCCGGTCCGCCGCTTGCCGCCGAGCACCGCCGGCGTGCTCACGCCCGTGCCGCCGAGGTCCATGCTCGGCGCGAGCGACCCCGGCAGCGGCGGCGGCTCCGTGGTGCCGCGGATCGGCCCCAGGTCGGGAAACTCGAGGATCGGGTTCTGCCGCTGCTGCGACGGGTCCTGTGCCGGCGCGCGCGCGGCCGGCCAGAGGGCGAGGCCGAGGCCCGCCAGGCTCGTCGCGACGACGCTTCGCCAGCCCCTGTGCCGGAGCACGGTGTCGATCCCCGCTCAGTCGCTTGAAAACCATTCCTCGCCAAGCGAACCTTCCCCGCCTCTCCCTCCGGGAGAGGCGGGCCGAAGGCCGGGTGAGGGTGCTTCGTGCCGACCGTCGACTCCCGGCACCCTCACCCCGCCCCCTCTCCCACGGGGAGAGGGGACGGACGGCGCATCCGGTATCTTCGGAAGCGGCTGCACGATCGCTTCAGTTTTGCCGATCCGTCAGGTCGACCGCGGCCCCGCAGATCGCCCAGCCTCCGCGGCTTTCGCCACGACACCGGGTCATATGGCTCCCACATGAGCCTCGTGCTGCCGCGATCACCTCGTCTCGTGGCCCAGTCGCCTCGCGACTGGAATCCGGCCCGTGGAGCAACCGCAAAATCCGGTTGCGAGGCAACCGGACCACGGGGCGGCTCGCGCCCGAGGATCACGTATGACCCATCTCAGCCCTTGATCACGCCGAGCGGTCGCAGCCGCGCGACCTTCGTGGAGAGGCCCGCGCGGTGGACGACGTCCACGACCACGTCCACGTCCTTGTAGGCCGCGGGCTGCTCCTCCGCGAGGCCCTCGCGGCTGCGGCACCGCGCGATCACGCCGCCGAGCTCGAGCTCGTGGCGGATGCTGCGACCGCGGGCGGCGCGCGTGGCGGCGGTGCGGCTCATGCAGCGGCCGGCGCCGTGGCACGTCGTTCCGAACGACCGCTCCAGC
>JBJTPA010000213.1:0-6945 GCA_046074885.1 Planctomycetaceae bacterium | reverse complement strand
TACGTCGACACGATGGTGCCGCTGGTCGAGTCGCTCGACCGGCGCCGGTTCAGCGACGACCACCCCAAGCTGATGATCGCGATCGGGCACCAGGCGGCGCTCGCCGTCGAAGACACCACCTACTACTCCGCGATGGTGCAGTCGGAGCGGCTGGCAGCCGTCGGCCAGACGATCGCCACCCTCTCCCACCATATCAAGAACATCCTCCAGGGCATCCGCGGGGGCAGCTACATCGTGGAGATGGGGCTCGAGAACGAGGACGTGGGCGTGGTCCAGAAGGGCTGGGACATCGTCCGCCGCAACCAGGACAAGATCTCCTCGCTGGTGATGGACATGCTTTCGTTCAGCAAGGAGCGGGAGCCCGACCCGCTGCCCAGCGACCTCGTCGCCCTGATCGACGACGTGGTCGAGACGGTGCGGCAGCGGGCGGAGGAGTCCGGGGCGACGATCCATTGGGACCGACCGAGCGACCTGACCAGGCTGCTGTTCGATCCTGTCGGGCTGTCGCGGGCGGTGCTCAACGTGGTGACCAACGCGCTCGACGCCGTCGAGGGTCGGTCGGATGCGGCCGTGGCGATCACGGCCCTGGCCGACACCGCGGCCGGCATGGCACGGATCATCGTCGCCGACAACGGCGCCGGAATGTCGCCCGAGACGCTCTCCCAGATCTTCACCCTGTTCGTCTCCACCAAGGGTGCCCGGGGCACGGGCCTCGGCCTGACGGTCAGCCGCAAGATCCTCCGCGAGCACGGCGGCGACATCACCGCCACGAGCCGCGAAGGTGAGGGCAGCCGCTTCGTGCTCGAGTTTCCGCTGCGGCGGACGGAGCCGGATGGCGGTGCCGCCGATTCCGTCGCCACGCTCGGGGCCGCGGGAGACAGGCCCGCGGTCGGGCCATGACCACCGCGACCGCCGCCGTCCGCCGGCCGATCTCGGCGGTGATCATCACCCGCGACGCGGAGGCGCGGATCGCGGAGGTGCTCGCGGCGCTCGACTTCTGCGCGGAGCGACTGGTGCTCGACTCGGGCTCGACCGACGACACCCTCGCCATCGCCCGGGCCGCCGGCGCCCGTGTGGAGCACCAGCCCTTCCTGGGCTACGGACCGCAGAAGTGCCGGGCCGTGGCGATCGCCGGCCACGACTGGATTCTGGCGCTCGACGCCGACGAGGTGCTCGACGACGAGGCCCGCCATGCGATCCGCCGGCTCGATCTCGGCGATCCCCATGCCTGCTGGGCGGTGCGCCGGCGGACCTTCATCGGCGGCCGTGAGGTGCGGCACGGGGCCTGGCGCGACGACCGGGTGCTGCGGCTCTTCAACCGGACGACCGCGGGCTTCAAGCCGCTGCCGGTCCACGAGGAGGTGGAAGCGGGCCGCCGCCCCGGGCTGCTTCCCGGGTCGCTGCTGCACTACAGCTATGCGGACTGCGGCGACGTGCTGGCTCGCGCGGTGCGGTATGCCCCGCTCAAGGCGGCCATCATGCGGCGCAAGGGACAGCGGCCGCAGGCCTGGAGCCTTCCCTTCCGGGGACTCGCGGCCTTCGCGGGCAGCTATTTCTGGCGGGGCGGCTGGCGGGACGGGGCGGCCGGCTTCGTGGTGGCGCTGGCGCGGGTGATCGACTCCACGCTCCCGCGGGCGATGCTCCTGCTCGACGAGCCGGCGCGGGAGCCTTGACCTTCCGACATCACCCGCCCCGCAGCGCGGCAAGCGTCCGCTCCATGTCGGCCGGCAGCGGTGCCTCGAATCCCAGCCGTTCGCCCGTAAGGGGATGATCGAGTTCGAGCCGCGCAGCGTGCAAAGCCTGCCGCTCGAGCAGGGGCGGCCCGGGCGGCAGGCCGAGCCAGGCCGGCTCGATCAGCGTGCGGCCGCTGTACAAACCGTCGCACAACACCGGGGCGCCGACGGCCGCGAGGTGCACGCGGATCTGGTGGGTGCGGCCGGTGCGGGGCGTCACTCTCACGAGCGCCCCAACGCGAAACCGCTCCACGACCTCGTAGCGGGTCAACGCCTCACGGCTCGTGGGGTGATCCTTGCGGACGGCCATCTTCTCCCGCTGGTAGGGGTGGACGCCGATCGGCAGCGCGATCTCGTCGCGGTCGAACGGCGGGTGCCCCTGGGTGATCGCGAGGTAGGTCTTCTCGACGGTGCGTCGCTCGAACTGCCGGGCGAGCGCGTGGTGGGCCTCCTCCGTGCGGGCCACCACGATCACGCCGCTCGTGTCGCGGTCGAGCCGGTGCACGATGCCCGGACGCGTCGGCCCGCCGGCCGTGGAGAGCCCAGCCCCCGCCGCGTCGGGCCGCCCCTCGAGGTGCCACTTGAGCGCGCCGGCGAGCGTGCCCTTCCAGTTGCCCTTCGCGGGGTGCACGACCATGCCGGCCGGCTTGTTCACCGCGGCGATGCAGGCGTCGAGGTGGAGGAACTCGAGCGGGATCTCCTCCGCGGCCGGCCCGGCCCGCGGCGGCTCCGGCACGGTGAGCCGCACCACCGAGCCCGGCTTGAGCTTCTGCGACGCACGGGCGGCGACGCCGTCCACGCGGACGGTGCCCCGCTCGATCACCCGCGCGAGGAACGAGCGGCTCTGGCCGGGCAGCGCCCGCGCGAGGAACACGTCGAGGCGGGAGCCGGCGTCGGCGGCCTCAACCGGCAGCGCCAGTTCCTGTCCCGGCAGGGGCGGGAGGAGGCCCGTCGGCGCCCGGGCCGGGGGCTGGGGACTCTCGTGTCGGGACTGCTCCATCTGCTGCGTTCGCCGGGGCGGCGGGTTTCTGGCTCGCCAGCCAATCGTACCACTGCCGCGTCGATTCCCGGCCGAGGGCCGCGATCCGCTCCTCGGCGAGGGGCCGCATGGGGCTCGACGGATGTTCCCGGACGATGGCCTCGTAGCCGCGGCGGGCCTCGTCGAAGGTGCCGAGCGACTCCCGGGCCTTGGCCAGTCCGAACGTCGCCCGCGCCCCCACCACCTCCAAGGGCGCGGAGGCGAGCACCGCCGAGTAGCGGGCCTCCGCTGCCCGCAGCCGCTGCTCCGCCTGCTGGCGGTCCGCCACGAGCGTGCGGCTGCCGGTGTCGAGGTCGGCGTCGGCGAGGATCAGCAGGGCCCACTGCGCCGCCGGCGTGCCCGCGTAGCGCTCCGTGACGTCCTGCAGGACGTTCGGCTGCCAGGGGGAGAACGCGGCGCTGCAGGCGTCCCAGCTCTCCTCGCGGGCCGCGGAGCGGCGGGACTGGACGAGACTCCAGCCGGCCAGCGCGATCACGGCCAGGGCGGCGACGAGCCCGATCGCGTTCAGGTGCGGCCGCACGCGCTCCACGAGCGCGGCCATCGAGTCGGCGAGTCCGTTCGTTTCGAGTTCGTGGCGGCGGGTGGGCTGCATCGCGGATCCTCCTCGCGGTGCGGAAAATAGAGAGGCTCCGCGCCGGAGCGTCAAGGCGATCGCGGCGGGCCGGGCGGCGGCCGACGGACGAGCCGCGTCTGGTAGATTCCGCTCCCGATGTGCCCCGCGCCGCCCACCGCCGATTCGCGCCGCCGCGGCGTGCCCGGACTCAACGCCGCCCAGGCCGAGGCGGTGCTCGCGCCCCCCGGGCCGCTGCTCGTGCTCGCCGGCGCGGGGACCGGCAAGACGCGGGTCGTGATCGCACGGATCGCCCACCTCGTGCAGCGGGGGGCGCGGCCGTCGCGGATCCTCGCGGTCACGTTCACCAACAAGGCGGCCCGCGAGATGCTCGCCCGCACCGGCGCCGCCCGGCCCGCCGCGGGTGGCCGCGCCGGCGCGGAGAAGCCGGAGATCTCCACCATCCACTCGCTGTGCGTGCGGATCCTGCGGCGCAACGCGGCGGCCGTCGGCCTCCCGGCGCGGTTCGCGATCGTGGACCGGGGGGAGCAGGAATCGACGGCCCGTACGGTGCTCAAGGAGCTCCGCGTGCCCGACACGGTGCTTCGCCCCGCCGACCTCCTCGACCGCGTGGGCCGCTGGAAGAGCCGGGCCGTCCGCGCCGACGCGGCGATCGACGCCATCGCGGCCGACGCCGACGACTCGTGGACGCTCGCGGCGGCCGGCTACCGCCGCTACCAGCAGGCGCTGCGGACCGCGGGTGCGGTGGACTTCGACGACCTCCTGCTCCTCGTGGACGAACTGTTCACGGCCGACGAAGCGGCCCGCCGGGCGGAGGCCGGCCGGTTCGACCACGTGCTCGTGGACGAGTACCAGGACACGAGCGGCATCCAGGAGCGGATCCTCACGGCCCTGGCCCGCGACCACAAGAGCCTGTGCGTGGTGGGCGACGACGACCAGTCGATCTACGCCTGGCGCGGCGCGGAGATCTCCCACATCCTCGAGTTCGCGAAGCGCTGGCCGGGCGCGAAGGTCGTGCGGCTCGAGGAGAACTACCGTTCGACACCCGAGATCCTCAACGCGGCCAACCTCCTCATCGAGCGGAACGCGCGACGGCACGGCAAGACGCTGTTCACGAACGCGGCCTCCGGGGTGCCCCCGGCGATCGTCCAGGCGCAGGACGAGACCGACGAGGCCCGCCGCGTGGTGGGCGACGTCGAGAAGCTCCTCGGGGAGCGGCAGGTGGCGCCGTCCGAGGCCGTCATCCTCGTGCGGACCGGCGAGCAGACCAGGTCGTTCGAGCAGGAGCTGCGGCGGAGGAACATCCCCTACGAGCTCGTCGGCAGCCGCTCGTTCTTCGACCGCCGCGAGGTCAGGGACGTGATGGCGTTCCTGCGGTTCCTCGTGGAGCCCGACGACGACCTGGCGCTGTCGCGGATCGCGAACGTGCCGCCGCGGGGCCTCTCGGCGCAGGCGATCCAGGCCGCGCGGGCCGAGGCCACGCTGGCGGGCCGCAGCCTGTGGCGCGAGCTCCTCGTGGCGCGGGGGGCGGGCCGCCTGTCGGGGGCGGCCGCGGGGGGCGTGACGGCGCTCGAAGGGTTGCTCGATTCGGCCGCCGCCGCGCCGCCGGCTCCGCCGGGACAGTCCCGCGCGGCGCCCGTGCTGCGCGACGTGCTCGAGCGGGTCGGCTATCGAAAGTTCCTCGACAAGGACTACGCCGACGACCCGGCGGAGGCCGAGACGCGGTGGGCCTGCGCGGAGGAGGTCGCGGCGACGCTCGACCAGCACGAGCGGTCCCGGGCGGCGGAGGGGGGCGACCGCGACATCCGCGCGGTCGTCCGCGGGTTCCTCGACGACTTCGTGCTCCAGGTGGAGGAGGACGACCGCTTCACCGACGACACTCCGAAGGGGAACGTCCTGCGGCTGATGACGCTCCACGCGGCGAAGGGCCTCGAGTTCGACTGCGTGTGGATGGTGGGCATGGAGGAGGGCATCCTGCCGCACCACCGCTCGCTCGCCGACGGCCTGCTCGCGATCGACGAGGAGCGGCGGCTGTGCTACGTGGGCGTGACCCGCGCGAAGCGGCGGCTCGTGCTCTCGCTGTGCCTCGCGCGGACGAAGTGGGGCAAGATCAAGCCCTGCAAGCCGAGCCGCTTCCTCTACGAACTGACCGGCCAGCCCGACAGGTTCACCGACGGCCCCGCCGAGCCCCGCGACCGCGTCCCCGCCCCGCCCCGCCGCGGCCGGAAGTGACGAGTTTCACTCCCGCCATACGAGATCGGAGATGCAGCGAGGGGCTGCCCGTCGCCCTCGAGCGGGCTGTGGGAGAAAGCGCAGCCATGGATGGCGCAGCGCAGCGGACATGCAGAGAGCCGAGGCCAAGAGGGCAATCCCGTTCGGCACGGGACTTCCGCATCGGAAGCCAGGCAATCCAGGCAGACTGAGGCGAGTTGCGCCCTGGTCGGCGTGGCGTTATGGTGCCCGCCATGGCCGGACCGTCGAAGCGCGAGATCCGCGATCAGGCCGTGCAGGGGCTGAAGTGCCTGCGGAAGATCCGTCCGCTGCTGTCGCGGCTGCGGAAGGTGGGCACCGAACGCGACCGAGCCGGCAATCGCCCGCTGTTCATGGATCAGCACTGCGCACCGATCCTGATGTCGCCGTTCAGCCGGCGATCCAGAGCCTGCGGGACCTCCAGCGGGCCTGCGCCCTCGACAAGGTCCGCAAGCGGCTCGGCGTCAGCCGGGCGTCGTTGGGTTCGCTCTCGGAGTCGGTGGCGATCTTCGACCCGGCGCCGCTCAAGGACGATCGAGGCGGACCGCTGCTCCATACTCGATCGCGGCTACATCGGTTACCGGCTTTGGAACGCGATCAACGCCGCCGGCAGTAGTTACGTCTGCCGGTCGTCATCGACTTTCCGGCCGAACTGATCGCCGATACGGCTCACGCTTGATCCTCAGGCGTGAGCCGCCGCAGACAACTCGATGCGCGGTCGCAGGCCAACCCGTGGTCCGGTTGCCTCGCAACCGGACGGTGCGGTCGATCCACGGGCCGGATTCCAGTCGCGAGGCGACTGGGCCACGAGACGAGGTGATCGCGTCAGCGCGAGGATCACGTGTGACCCGTATGAGATGTACCGCCTGCGGTGGATCATCGAGATGTTCTTCCGCACGTTCAAGCAACTGCTCGGCTGCAAGCACCTGTTCTCCGACAAGCACAACGGCGTGGAGATCCAGGCGTACTGCGCCATGATCGTCTGCATGCTGATCCTGATCTACACGGGAGAGAAGCCGAACCGGGCGATGGAGCAGATGGTCTGGTACGGCCTCATCGGCCTCGCCAGCCTCAAGGAACTCGAGGCCTTCATCAAAACACGACGGTAGCCCGCGTCGGCGCAGCACGGCCTCATCGGCACGGGCGGTTCGCTGCTGCGCAGTCCAGGGTTGAACTCAGCGAGGGGCTGCCCATCCCCTCGAGACGGCGGAGACGGCAAGCGCAGGCAGGATGCCGAAGCGCAGGCGTCTCCGAGCGAGCGAAGCCCAGGATGGCAATCCTGTTCGGCACGGCAGGTGCGTGGGGGTGGATCTGCATCTCGCGTGGCTCGGGGCTGCCCACACCCCCCCTCC